>JBEKEW010000098.1:0-5404 GCA_050013635.1 Thermoplasmata archaeon
CTCCACCCCCCTCAGCTCCGAGAAGAGGGCCTCCGTGCACCAAAAGCATCCGCCGCCGAGCGTGACGACCTCGTTGCGCGCCGCCTTCTCCTGCGGTGGATGCGACATCGTTCCCTTCCTCCCTACGTCGGGATCAGCAACCGATCGAACAGCCCGATCGGTGGGCAACCGAACCCGAGCAGGGCGTCGTGGAACCGCTGCAGGGAGCCGCCGAAGCGCCCGTCCAGGTACTTCGTCCGAGCCTGGAGGATAGCGAGCTTCCCGAGCGTGTAACAAAAGTACTCCGGGTTGAAGGTTCCCCGGATCGCCTCGCGCTCGGCCGGCAGGTGCTCGAAGTGCGCTTCGGTCTCGAAGAGCCGCGTCGCTTCGGCCACGGACATCCCTCGAGTGTGCAACCCGATCGAGGCGATCAAGCGGCAGTCGCGCAGGAGCGCATCGTGGATCTGGGCCACCTCATCGACCACCCCGCGGCCCCCCATTCCCTGCTCGATGACCAACTGTTCGCAGTAGTGGGCCCATCCCTCGACGAACGACGGGGACATGTACACCTTCCGGGAGAGCGTCCCCGGGCTCTGCCGCAGGTGCAGGAACTGCAGGAAGTGGCCCGGGAACACCTCGTGGACGGTGATGTTGCGCAGCATCGTGCGGTTGAGCGAGCGCAACCATTCCTCTTGCTCCCCCACGCTCCACTTCGCGTCGACCGGGGTGACGTAATAGATCCCTTGCCCGCTGGACGTATCGAACGGGCCCGGGGAGTCCATGCTCGCCGTGGAGAGCGCCCGGCCCCAGGCCGGGGTTTCCTCGACCCGACAGTTCGCAGGGTCCGGGATCGACACGAGGTGGTGCTCCTGAACGAACCGGCGGGTGAACTCGACCTCGGCCTGCGCCGTGGGGATCAGTTCGTCCGCGGCGGGGTGGTCCTGACGGAGCTTCTCGAACAGCGCGTCCGCGCCGGTATGCTCTGCGGCCGCAATCTCGGCGAGGCGGGCCTGGTTGCGTTTCAGGTCGGCCCAGCCGGCCTTCTCGATCTCGCCGAACGGTGTCTCGAGCCCCTCGCGGACGAACAGCAATCGCTGGAATCGCTGGGGCCCGAGCGCGAACTGCTCGGTGGCGTGGGGCAAGAGATCGTCCTTCAGATGCCTCAGGAAAGAGGCGATCGCGGTCTCGGCTCCCGCGCGTGCCGTGCCGACCTGCTTGCCGAACTCCGGATCCGCCTTCCGTGCGAACTCCTCCGCCTCGAGGAAATGTGCGGGCAGCCCGCTGCCCATGGATAGGGCGAGCTGGAGGAACGGCCGGGGAAGCTTCGATCCCAAGCGGCGACGGGCCTCAGCGAGATACTGCGGTACGGCATCGAGGATCTGGAGGATCCCATCGACCCGCTGGGCGATCGGAGCGTAGTCTCGGGCAATGTACGACGTGAGCGAGAGCGAACCGAGGTAGACCATAGGGTTGCGTTCGAACTCGCCGACGTCGGTCAGGTCGAATCGGGGTCCTTCGAGCAGGAGCTGGAGGAGGAAGCAGTCGATGTGACGGGCCTCGCTCCGACCGGTTTCGCCGGCCGCGAGCCGGTGGAGCAACGCCTCCGCGCCTCCGAGCCAGCGGTCGGTCGCGGCGCGAGCCACGAGGGGGAGCCGCCCATCGTACTCGTGCAGCCCGAGCGAAACGGCCCAGTTCGGGTAAAGTTCGAAGAAGTGATCGACCACCTGGCGCTCGAGCGTCTCCAATCCCTCGCCCGAGGGAGGGCCGTTCGTCGGCATCGCATCGTCCAAGCGAACCCCTCCTAAACGCTCACGGGTCGGTCGGGCGACGGGCCCGGCCGCCTCCGGGCCACCTCCCGCACTATTTTCTCTGCGGCCGGATAACCCTCCCCCGATGTCGAGCGTCACCGAGCGGCTCCGCGAGTTGGGAATCGCCCTGCCACCACCCCCGAAACCGGTGGGTTCCTACGCCCCGGTCGCGACCGAGGGTCACATCGCCTGGGTCTCAGGGCAGATCGTGGTGGACGCCGGCGCCGTCGTGCATCCCGGACTCGTGGACCGGGATGTCCCGCCGGATGCCGCGAAGGACCTCGCCCGGCGAGCGACCCTCCAGGCGCTGAGCGCGCTCGCGCAGGCGTTGGGCTCCCTCGACCGGGTCCGGAAGATCCTGCGCGTCGTCGTCTTCGTCGCGTCCTCCCCGGGCTTCGTCCGGCAGCACGAGGTCGCCAACGGGGCGACCGACCTCCTCGTTCAGCTGTTCGGGGATGCGGTGCGCCCCGCCCGGATCGCCGTCGGGGTCGTGGGCCTCCCGCTCAACGGACCGGTCGAAGTGGAAGTCATCGCCGCGATCGACTGAGCTGAGTTCTATGGATCCGACGAACTGGCCGGGCGTCTTCCGCGAGGGGCGCGACCTCTTCACGGTGAACCTGCGCCCCGGCGAGCGGGTCTACGGGGAGGAGCTTCGGACCTCCGGCCGGGTCGAATACCGGCAGTGGGACCCGTTCCGATCGAAGCTCGCGGCCTGGCTCCTGCGGGGGGCGAACGAGGCCCCGTGGGCCGGTGCGAGGAACGTCCTGTATCTGGGCGGTGCGCACGGGACGACCGCGAGCCACGTGTCGGACCTGTTGCCGCACGCCCGGATCTTCGTCGTCGAGAAGAGCCCCACCTCCTTCGCCCCGCTGCTCGCCCTCGCGCGCCGACGGACGAACCTCTTCCCGATCCTCGCCGACGCCCAGCTTCCGGAGCGGTACGCGGCGGACGTCGGGACCGTAGAGTTCCTCTACCAGGACATCGCTCAAAGGACGCAGGCAGCGATCTTCACCGAGAACGCACGGACCTTTCTGTCGAGCGAAGGGCGCGGCCTCATGATGCTCAAGGTCCGGTCGGTGACGCAGACCCGCCCGGCTCCGGCGATCGTCCACGCGGCCCGCACGGAGATCGCGCACGGTGGGTTCACCGTCCTATCGGAGAGCCCGCTCGTGCCGTTCTCGCGGGAGCATACGGCCCTCCTCGTGCGCTCCTAGGGTGTCCCGAACATCGTTCATCGTTCGCGAACCGCTCGAGCGGGAAATACCTGGCCCCCGTCGCAGGGACGGGTGGTGGCATGGACGACGAAGAGAAGACGGCGGCGCGAGGCAACTGGATTCGGTGGCTCTGGGGGAGACGACCTCCCCCGTTCACCGCCCCGATCCCGGACGCGGTGGAGGTCCTGCGACGGATCATCGAACCGTGTGACGGGGCGGAGCGAGCGATGGTGGAACTTCTCGCGGAGGAGGAGGGCGTTCCATGGGCCCGGGTCCGTCGGACGATCGACCGGCTGTGCACGGAGGGGCGGATCCGTTCGGACCGCGGCGACGACGGGGTCGTCCGCCTCACATGGGTCGATCGACGGGGGGCCTGATGAACCTGTGGATCGGCCACGTCGCCTTCGCGGTGTTCCTTGCGGGCATGCTCAGCGTCGGCACAGGATACGCCGTCTCCCCGGGGGTCCGCCTCGGCTCGCATCCCGCCGCGCCGGACGCGTCGTTGACAGGGGTCGCAAGCAACCCGGTGGGAAACTTCTCCTCCGCGGTGAACCGCCTGGTCGACCTGCTCGCGGCCGCGGGTGGGGGGATCCTGGCCCTGGTGTGGGCCCGGGTCGCGTTCAGCTGGTTCTCCAACGACATCACGAAGAAGGTCCAGGCGAAGGATCGGGCGCGGGATGCGCTGATCGGTACCCTCGTCTTCACGGCCGCGATCACGGGTCTCGTCTGGGGGCTCGCGCAGTGGGTCATCACCGGGGTCTAAGCCGCTCCCCATGGTCGATATCGGGGAGATCGTCCAAGCGCTGCTGTTCGGTCTGTTCGGGGCCCTGACCGCGGCGCTCGCGGCGATCATCGGCCCGACGTACGACAACGTGGTCGTCCCCGAGCTGCAGGTCGGTCAGCTGTTCCCTCCGCTCGGGCCGGGGGGCCCGGGCGATCCGGTGTACCTCTCCCAGGCGGCGAAATTCAGCTCCTTCACGCTCGTCACCTTGGTCGATCCGCTGATCGCGGTCGTCGCGATCGGCATCGGCGGCGTCTACCTCACGAAGGCCGTCTGGTCGCGATCGGCCGCTTGGGCGGACGGCCTGATCGCCCGGTTCGTCGTCGCCGTCGTCCTGGCCAACTTCACGGTGCCGATCGCCGGCGGGATCCTCGGGCTCGCGGGAGCGATGTACCCGACGGTGGCCGGCTACGACGGCGGGGCGTGGCAACATTGGATCAATCTCGCCGGGTACGGGGAGTTCAGCTACTCCTGGAGCAACGGAGCGCTGACGTTCGTTCTGGTGCTCGTGCAGTTCTCGCTCGTCCTGCTCTTAGCGCTCGCGATCGCGCTGCGGGACGCGCTCCTGGCGGTCCTCCTGGTTCTGCTGCCGCTCTTCACGATCGTCTGGCCGATCCGTCCGTTCTCCACCCTCGCCAAGCGCGGATGGCTCCTGTTCGTCGAACTCGCGTTCCTCCCGTGCGTGCTGGTCATCCCGCTCGAACTCGCCGTCGGGTCCCCGAATGTCGAGCTGCTGGTCGCGTATCTCTCGATTGCGCTCGCTTCGCCGTTCCTGTTGTCGATGTCGGGAACGCAACTCTCCTCGTTCGGGTTCCCGAACGTCGGCTCGACGGTATCGAACGGGGTCGAGCGAGGCCTGATGCAGGCGTCGCGGGGGCCGGCGGCCGGGCTTCAAGCGTTCTCGGGCAGCGGTGGCGGGGGTGCGGGGAGCACCGGAAGCGCGCTCCAAGGGTCGTCCCGATCGGTCGCCGGCGCATCGATGCCGGTCGCCGCCCCGATCCTCATGGCGGACGCGCTTGGGCGCGGCGCCGCCCACCTCGCTCGCCACATCCACGGTTCGATGGAGATCTCCACCCGTCGGTTCGCCCCGGTCGGCCGGGGAGGCGGCGGATGAGATGCCGTCGGCCGAGATCCGGCCCGATCGAATCCCGCTCCCGGAACGGATCGATCGGCGGATGCGATTCGGTCCGTTCCCGAGCGTGCGCGACGCGCTCCGGTTCGTCGCCTACGCCGCCGTGGGCGCCCTCGTCATTCCCTGGGCCGGCGCGTGGGCGTGGTTACCCGTGCTCGGCGTCGCATTCCTCCTCACGGTCTGGCACCCGGACGGAACGGCGCTGGACGAGCGAATCGCGGCGTACGTCCGCTGGTCCTGGCGCGCGCACCGGGAGGTCGGGACGGTGACCGCCCCCGGGTCGCGAGCGAATCTCGGCGACACGATCCGACTCGCATCGGGCGTGCGCGTAGCGATCCTGAAGTGCGGTGGATCCCCGGTCGCGTTCCTTCCCCCGGAGGAGCTCCTTCGGCGGTTCCGCGAATACCGGGACCTGCTGCGGGCGAGCGATGGGGGTGTCGTTCTCGCCTCGGTAGGGACGCCGATCGATGCGCGCCCCTGGCTTCCATCG
>JBEKEW010000099.1:0-5243 GCA_050013635.1 Thermoplasmata archaeon
TCGGAATCCCGCTGAAGACGATCGAGTCCGTGCTCGAGCTCTGGGTCGCTCCGTTGAACGTGACCGACCAACTCGTCCCGGACGTGAGGCCGGACTCCGTAAACGTGACCGCGTAGGTCGGCTGGATGATGGGGCTGAACGTGAGGTCGACCGGGGTCGACACGCCGCCGCTGACCGTCAGTGTCCCGCTGGAGGGGACCACGTGGAATCCGCTCGGAGGGGACACGCTGTACGTGTAGGTCCCGTTGAGCTCCGTGAACGAAACGGGGTTATCGCCCGCGCCCGTTTGCGTCGCGCCGTTGACCGTCACACCCCAGGATTGGGCCGTGAGGCCCGTCGGCATGAACACGATCTGGTTCAGGCTGGAGGCGAGGTTGACCATCACCGGTCCGGGGGCGATCGTGGAGAGCGTGGCCGTGCCGGACGCGACCTGGGTCCGGCTGCCGCCGACGAGCACGGTGTAGGCGAACGCGCCACCGTTCCCGCCCGCCGGAGCGTTGGTGAAGTTGGCATAGACCGGGGTCGCGGATCCCGTGTGCTGCGGGAGCGCGGGCGCGAATCCCGTGATCGTCTCGTTGTAGTAGTAGGCGCCGTTCGTCCCGACGACCACGACCCAGTACTGGAGGCCCGAGGGGAGTCCCTGGAGCTCGAACGAGAGCGTTCCCTCGAAGAGCAGGTTGGGCGTGGCGATCGAGATGGAGGCACCGTTGACCGTCGCGTTACCCCACAGCGGCAGGAAGATCTGCCCGAAGGTGAAGCTCGGAGCCTGGACCTCGTACCGGTACGTCCCGTTGGCGCTGACCGTGAACACGATCGTCGAACTCTGGGTCGATAGCGTCAACCCGTTGAACGACACGTTCCACCAGGAACCACCCGGCAGGTTGGCGGGGACCGAGAACGTCACCGTGTACGGCGGGTTGAATCCCCACTGGATCGCCTTCGTGACCGCCGCCCCGGCCACCGTCACCGAGCCACTGGACGGGATCCGCCAGTGCCCGGCGATGCCGGGGACCGTGAACGCGTAGGTCCCGTTGATCTCGGTGAACGAGATGGTCGCCGTGATCGACGTGTGCTTGACCCCGCTGAGGTTGACCGACCAGCTCGTTCCCGAGGTGAGGCCCGTCTCGGTAAACGTCACCGTGTACGTCTGCTGCGTGAACGCAAGACCGATCGTCTGGGAGGTGGTCGTGATGACACCGCCGCCGTTGCGCGGCGTGACGTTCGCGCCCGCGGGAGGCAAGACCGAGTAGTTGTAGGGCTGGTAACCGCCGGCCGTGACGCTGAAGGTGATGTTCCCGGGTCCCGTGAGCATCAGGGTCGTGGTGGTGGTCTGGTTCTGGTTACCCAACGGGTTCCAGGTGACGCGTACCCCCCAGGTCCCGCTCGACGCGATCCCCGTTCCATAGAAGGTGAGCGTACGGACCGCGTAGTGGTTGACGAGCGGGTAGTTGTCCGTCACGTATCCGTGCGAGAACGGCGCATCGACGATGCCATCCGATCCGCCGGTCGTCTGCGGGACGGTCGCACCGCTGTGCACGTCGGGGCCCGTGTCGTTCGCCCAGAAGTTGCCGCCGGTGGGGTAGGTCGCGTTGAACCAGTTGGCGGTGCTCGTCGCGTCAATGACCCAGTTGGTGTCGGCCACGAACGTGTTGTGGTAGATCCAGTTGTGCAGAGAGTTCTGGGTCAGGCTGAACGAATAGTGGGTGTCGGAGAGGATCGAGTTGTTGGTGATCATGTTCCAGCTCGAGTTCGTGACCGAGATGCCCCCATAGGAATTGGCGAGGGTGTTGTCGGTGATCATCGCACCGTCGCTCGTTCCCGAAAGGACGAGGGCGGGGCCGCTGGCGGTCCCCGTGACGGAGTTGGCGTCCGCGATGACGAACGAGTTGCTACCGAGGAACAGGCCCGCCGCACCCGTTGCGCCGGAGATGGTGTTGTCGCTGACGATCGCGGTCTGGCCGTAGAAGACCTGGACCGCCGCGATGCTGAACTGGGAGTCCGAGGTGAACGTGTTGTAGCTGACGATGACCGTTCCCCAGACGTTCTGGGCGATCAGCCCTCCCGCGTGGGAAACCGTGTTGTTCATGAAGGTGAGCCCGGACTGGTTGTAGAAGTAGGAGTAGTACGTCCCACCGAGGGTGTTCATCTCTACGTCGACCGCGTTGGAGTTGATCAGATCGATCGGGTAACCGCTGCTGGCCGAGACGGTGTTGCTCGTGATCGTGAACGACGAGGAACCCTGCCCGTAGATCGCGTCCGGGTTGTTCGTGAACACGTTGCTGGTGATCGATGTGCCGACCGAGGCGTCGACCACCTCGACCCCGTACGGGACATTCGAGATGGTGTTCGAGGTAATCGCCGTGCTGGTCGCGGTGTCGAGATAGATGCCCGCGCCGCTGTTCCCCGAAATGGTGTTGCCCGAGATGGTCGTGCCGGTCGACTGCAGGACGTAGACCTGCAGGATGTTGACCACCGAGTTCGACTGGAAGAGCACGCCGGTGTCGCCCTGGAAGTTGATCCCACCGAGCGCACCGAGGCCCGGGCTCGGGTCGACGTAGCGGAAGGTGTTCGCGTAGAACGAGCCGCCGACATCGCCCGTGCTCGTCAGGGCGAACGAGTTGTTCTGGACGTTGTTGAACGAGAAGTTCCCGTTGAGGTTGTCGAAGCTCACGATCCCCTGCCCGGTCTGGCTGGAGTAACCGTACCCCTTCGCAAAGTTGTTGGTGCTGACGGCGAAGTTCATGTCGTTGTAGAAGTAAGCGCCGCCCGTTCCGGACGCTGCGTTGTTCCACACCGTGAAGCTGGTGGAGCCCTCGATGTCGAAGGCGTAGCCGGCGCCCGTTCCCACCACGTTGGAGGAGATGTTGAAGCCCGTGGAGCCCAAGACCTCCACCGCCGAGGCGGCGGTGACGCCGAGGCTGTTGGAGGTGATCGAGTCGTAGTTTCCACTGGTGACCAGGATCGAGTTGGCGGGCGACCCGGCCTGGGCGAGGTTGTTGTTCTTGATCGCGACGTACTGGGCGCCCGAGACGCTGACGCCGCCGTTCGGGGCGCCGGCGGCCCTGACCCACTCGACCGTCACGTAGGGAGCCGTGACCGTTACGGCGAATCCGTTCCCCCCGCTCGCGTAGGTTACCGTATGGTTGGTGCCGTTCAGGATCGCTCCGCTACGCTCGATGACGATGGACCCGGTGAGCCCCGCGGTCAGGGAGTAGTACAGGCCGTGGACCGAAACGGGGGCCGAGGTGTTGCTCAGCGACCCGTCCGGCAGGATCGTCAGGACCGAGGAAGCGGTGGGAGGGGGCGTGTGGCTTGGCGCCGCGAGGGCAAGAGCGGGCGACAAGAGCAGGAGCCCCACAAGCATGCTGACCACGAGTGCCGCAGACATCGAGCGGACGGACAAATGCCAAGACATACGAGCCGTCACTAGGGGCGCGACTATTAAAAGGCTCCGCAACGGGCGGCTCGGTCGCGGCGGATTCGGCGCGTTCTCGACGGGAAATCCGGACGGTCCGAGCACGCCGGGACGGGGCCACCGGCCGGAGGCTCAACCCCCCACGCCCGCGAGATGGGAGACTCCCCGACGCCCGGAGGGTCGGGGCCCGTCGACGAGGCTCCCTCTAGCGTTTCCATTCCTGCACGGAGCCGCCCGAGTGAGGGGTTGCGGTTCGGGGAGGCTTCGAGCGCCGTTCGGCGAAGACGAACCATAGGAAGAGAAGCAGGCCCAGGAGGACCACGGCGATGGCGAACGCGATCCAGAACAGGAGGGGCCACACGCCCGCTCCTCCCGAACCGCTGGACGGGGCCGGGAACCCGATCGTGACGTTCAAGGCCGCGCCGCTGACCGTGACGGTGCCGTTCGCGGGGTTCGGCGTGCTGGCGTTCCACGACGCGACGGAGTAGGGGTACGTCCCGTTCACGAGGAGGAACTGGATCACCGGCTGGGTGCTGGAGTGCACCGTGCCGCGGATGCTGACGTTCCAGAGGGCATGTGCCGGGAGCCCGGACGCGATGAACGTCACGACGAACGTGCTCGGGGTGAAGACGACCGGGATCGCGGTGTTCGAATTCAGCTGGAGGACACCGTTGGACGGCTGGGCGAGGTAGCCAGGGGCGGTGATCGTGTAGGCGTACGCTCCCGCGGCCAACTCGAAGGAGATCGCGCTGCCGGTCCCGCTCTCGCTGGTGCTGGAGCTGGTTCCCTGGACGCTGACACGCCAGGCGGTGCCGGCGGGGAGCCCGCTCTGGTCGAAGGTGAGCGTGAGGTTCGAGACGTGGAACGTAAGGTCAACGGTCTCCGGACTGCCCGCGATGACCACCACGCCGGACGGCGGCGAGGAGGCGAACCCGTTCGGGGGGTTGACCTGGTACGTATACGTCCCGTTCCGCACGGAGATCCCGAGGGTCGAGTCGGTCCCCGAGATCGTCTGGGTGTTGATCGTCACGCCCCAGCTCGCCCCGGAGGGAAGGCCGGCCGTCACGGTGAACGCGAGCTCGAAGCTGGCGAGACCGGTGAACTCCACCGGCATGTCGATCGAAGCGCCGGCGACGGTGAGCGGCCCCCCCGACGGCGACGCGGAGTATCCGGGGAGGAATCCGACCGTGAAGGAGTAGCTTCCGTTCGGCACTTCGAAGCTGACCGTCGGCGTGCTCGAGTAGAGGGTCTGCGATCCGAACGTCACCGACCAGGTCGTCCCGGAGGCCAACCCGCTTTCGGAGAACTGGACCGCGTACCGGCTGGTCGAGAACTGGACGGGGACCGAGACGGAACTCTGGTTCACCCATACGCTCCCGCCGTCCGGGTTGGGGTAGTACGAACTCGGGCCGGTCACGGTGTACTGATACAGCACATAGGCGGCGCTCGGGGCCGGGAAGACGATCGACGAGGTATGGGATGGGATCGTAGTGCCGTTCACGGTCACGGACCAGGCGGCCCCCGGAAGGAGGCCGGTCTCGACAAACGTCAGGTTGCGCACCGTCCACGGGCTGACCAAGGGATAGCGGTCCGCGACCCCGGTCGCCAACGGCAACGGAGTATCCACGATACCGTCCGGCCCGGGCGCGTTCTGGCTCGGGCCGCGCAAGAGATCCGGCCCGGTGTGGTTGCTCCAGTAGTTTCCACCGATCGGATAGGAAGCGTTCCAAGCGTTCGCCAGCGACGAGGGTGCTATCGCACCGGCTCCGTCCGAGATGAAGGCGTTGTGGTAGAACTCGTTCCCGGTGCTCGCCGCGCCCAGTGCGTA
>JBEKEW010000100.1:0-9126 GCA_050013635.1 Thermoplasmata archaeon
AGAATCAGGTCCCCGCCCCCTGCCTGGTTCCGAGCTTGGTTTAGGCCTAGAAGTCTGGGCCAACCGTCAGAATCCGGCGTGTTCGGATCCCGCCGGAATACTACACCTAACGTCGATGGGCGGCGAGACGACGACGGACCTCCGCGCGCATGGCCGGAGTATATGCCGGGGGTCTGGGTGAAATCGCGACGAAAACCGAGACGGTACCCTCGACGATGTAGAAGACTCGCTTAGTTCCGAGACGGAACTTCCAGACCCCGCGAAGCTCGCGCAGTTCCTTGACCTGAAGCCACGGATAGGAACGAAACGGGTTCACCAGCAGGTAGGAGGTTAGATCACGCAGCTGGCGTTGACGTGGACGAGGAAGGCCCAGGAACTCCTCTCGCGCTTCGGCCACGAACTTCGCCGAGTCTAGGGTCAAACTCGCGCCTCGCGGAAGACCTGCTCGGCAGGATATCGACGGCTGTTCTTGATCCGGCTGCGAAGTTCGGTGATGAAGCTCGGAGGATAGTGGGCTTCCACGAGTTCCTGAAGAAGCTCGTCGTAGGATTCTCCGGAACCTTTGACCGATTCCAGTAACCGCCGGGTGCTGGAGTGAACCGAGATTGTCGTAATAGGGTCGCTCGCCATGATGACTTAATTAACGATAATTGATACTTAAGTACGTCGTCCCCCGGGTGCTCCTCCGCACGATCGGTCCCCCCGGGATCCACGTGAACGCGGCCGCCGTGGATTCGGACCGCCTGCGCGCGGGGCCCGTAGGTTCATTCCCCCCGCGTCCATGCGTGGAACGGGCTACTGCGCGATGAATTGGATCTTGTACGTGGACATGGATGCCTTCTACGTCTCCTGCGAGTTGCGGGAGCACCCCGAGCAACGGGGCCAGCCCGTCATCGTGGGGCCCTCCCCGAAGGTCGAGCGGACGCGCGGGGTGGTCCTTTCGGCGAGCTACGAGGCGCGCCGGTTCGGGGTTCACAGTGCCCAACCGGTACAGGAGGCGGACCGGCTCTGTCCCACGGCGCTCTGGATCCCTCCGGACCACGCCAAGTATGAACGGGTCTCGGAGGAGGCGCGCGCGTGGCTTTCGACCCGGTTCGCGGCCGTGGGAGCCCAGAGCATCGACGAGTTCGCACTGCCCGTCGATGCGGAGGACGCCGCCGCGATCCACGCGGTGGCCGAGGAGGTCCAGCGCGGCCTTCGGGAGGACGTAGGGCTTCCCTGCTCGATCGGCGTCGCCTCCCACCGGATCATCGCCAAGATCGCCAGCGATCGAGCGAAGCCCGGCGGGATCGTGATCGTCCCGCCCGACCCGGAGTCGATCCGCACCTTTCTCGGACCACTCTCCGTGCGCGCCATTCCCGGGGTCGGCCCGAAGACCGAACAGCTTCTCCGGCCGCTCGGCATCGAACGGGTGGAGGATCTCGCGCGCCACCGACGGAGCGAGCTGCGCGCCGCCATCGGAAACTGGGCCGGCGAACTCCTCGATCTGGCGCGAGGTCGACCACGCCCCGATCCGATCGATCGGGCCGGGCCGCGGTCCCGCTCGACCGACCGGACCTTGGATGAGGACAGTGACGACGCCCACGAGATCGAGCGGATCGTGCGGGAGCTCGCGATCTCCCTCGCATCGACCCTCGCTCACGAGCGCCTGCGGTACGGGCGCGCCGGCGTCGGGATCAAGTGGGCCGACTTCCGCCGCGTGACACGGACCCATGCGCTCCCGGGCATCGTTGAGGGGGCCGGGCCGCTGGAAGAGATCTCGGTGCGCCTCGTTCGAGAGCTCCTGACCGAGGAGCGGGCCGGACGCCGACGTAAGGTCCGCTTGGTGTCGGTCCGGGTCGAGCGTCTCGCCCCCGCCCTCGCCCGGCAGTCCTCGCTCGACCCGTTCGAGGCGCCCGGGGCCCCCTCGGAGTAATAGCACCCATCGCTCGTCGGCAGCGCGTTCCATGTTGGGCCTTTCCGAGGCAGCCGCAACCCTCGTCCGACCTCAGGGGAGCGTGGGGGTTCCGGTTCCCGCGTACGACGGAGCCTGTATCGCCAACCTCTTCCCGACGGTGTTCCGGAGTCTCGATCGTCCCGCGGGCCCCGGACCGGCGCTCGCGCCGGGGCTGCGACGAGACCTGGACCCCTGGTCCGAACACCCGATCGACGGTCCGGTGGTCGTGTTCCTGGTCGATGGGTTCGGCTGGTGCGCGGAGCAGGAGTGGCTCACCCGATCCGCGGACCCCGCCTCAAAGGCGTGGGCGTCCCATTCCCGCCCGATCACGACGGTGTTCCCGACGACCACGACGGCCGCGCTGACGGCGCTGTGCACGGGAACCCCGCCCGCGCGGAATGGGGTTGTCGGGTACCGACAGTTCCTTCCTCGATTCGGGCTCATGGCGGATCTGCTCAAGATGTCCCCGCTCGGCATCCCGGCGCCGGGGACCTTGGTCGGCCCGGAGTGGAGCGCCGAGCTGATCTCCTCGGCCTCCCCGGTGTTTGCGCGGGGGCTACGGGGTACCGTGATCACGCGGGAGGCGTTCGAGGGCTCGGGCCTCTCGAGGGTCCTCTACGGTGGGGCGGAGTTCGTCGGCTACGCGACGGCCTCCGAACTCGCGCACCACCTCATCGAGGTGCTCGGACGCCCCACCCCACCCGAGGTCGTCTTCGCGTACTGGGACGAGCTCGATACCGTACACCATCGTCGCGGGCCCACGGCGACCCTCTTTGACTTCGAGGCGGAACGCCTGACCCACTTGGTCGCTCATGTGGCCCGTCAGCTGCCGAAGGCCCGCGCACGATCCACGACCCTCCTCGTCACGGGCGACCACGGCCAGGTCCCCTCCGCGCGCGAACACCAGGTGCGCATCGACCAGATCCCCGATATCGCCCGAGAGATGGCGTATCCCCTCGGCGGGGATCGGCGCTGCGGCTACTTCGGCGCCCGGCCCGGTCGCGTCGAGGCGCTCCGGCGCGCGCTCGTGCGCCACCTCCCCTCCGGCGCGAGGATCCTGAGCATGGACGATGTGCTCGACGCGGGCCTGTTCGGGCCGCCCCCGTACCACCCCGAGGTCCACGAGCGGCTGGGGGATCTGCTCGCGATCATGCCGGTCCCGTACGGTCTCACGTACATGCTCCCCGGAGCGTCGACCCCTCGCCGACATCTCCTCGGCTCGCACGGCGGTCTGGAGCCGGCCGAGCTCCTCGTGCCCCTCGTGAGCGGCCCGCTCAGCGATTTCGAACCGCCGGCGTAGGCCGGCGGGTACCGAAGGTCGTCGGCAACGGTAAAGAGCGGCCATCGGTCGTTGGGTACATGGCCGCGCTGCGCGAGCCGATCGTCAGCGTGATGGGCCATGTCGACCACGGCAAGACCACGCTCCTCGATCGGATCTCGGGTTCGGCTCGTGCCTCCCACGAGGCGGGAGGGATCACGCAGCACATCGGGGCGATCGAGGTACCCGGGGAGGTGATCCGCCGACTCTGCGAGGGCGTGCTCCGATCCGAGCAGATGATCGTTCCCGGGCTGCTGTTCATCGATACCCCCGGACACCGCTCGTTCGAGACGATGCGCCGCCGCGGCGGGGCGCTCGCGGACCTCGCGATCCTGGTCGTGGACGCGCGCGAGGGCCTCATGCCTCAGACGAAGGAATCGATCCAGATCCTCCGTCGCGAGAAGACCCCGTTCGTCATCGCGCTGACGAAGATCGATCTTCTCGCGGGGTGGCGCAAGCCGTCCGGCCGGGTGCCGCTGCTCGAGCAGATCGCGAAGGGGGGACCGGAGTACGGGCGCACGCTCGACCAGCACCTGTACGAGTTCGCCCAGCAGATCGATTCGATGGGGTTCTCCACCGAGCGGTACGACCGCGTGAGCGACTTTACGCGGAACGTGGGGATCGTCCCGGTTTCGGCGAAATCCGGCGTCGGGATCCCGGAGCTCCTCGCTCTGCTGGTCGGCCTCTCACAGCGCTTCCTCAGCGAGGAGCTGGTCCTCGTGGAGAAGGGAGGCGAGGGAACGGTCCTCGAGCGGAGCGATCAGAAAGGGGTCGGACCGGTCGGCGACGTCATCGTCTACCGGGGACGGATCGCCGTCGGGGACGAGGTCGTCGTCACCGGCCGCGACGAGCCGTTCTCGACCCGCATCCGCGGAATCTATCGCCCGGCGCGCTCCCGGACCGGGAAGGCACCGAAGGTCCCCAAGCTCGATTCCCTCCCGTTCGTCGACGCCGCCGCCGGAGTGTATCTCGCCGCGACAGGCATCGAGGGCGCGATGCCGGGCGGGGTTCTCAAGGTCGTCCACACGCCCGAGGAAGCCGCCCAGGTCCGCTCCGACCTCGCCCGGGTGAGCCACCCCGTGGCCGAGATCGCGGACAGCGGCGTCGCGGTCTTCGCCGACACCCTGGGCGGGCTCGAGGCGCTGGCGTTCGAGTGCCGGGAGGCCAAGATCCCGATCCATGAAGCGGCCGTCGGCCCGGTCGGCCGGCCGAGTGTGATCCGCATCGCCACCGTCAAGGACCCAAGCCATCGCGCCGTGCTCGCATTCAACGTGCCCATCCTCCCCGACGCCCAGCCCGAGGGCGACGTCGGCCCGGTGCGGATCTTTCGCAACGAGGTGATGTACCGGGTCATCGAAGAGTACCAGAAGTGGCACGAGGAGCGACTGCGGGCCCTCCAGGTCCAGCGCCGCCTCGCGCTCGTCCACCCGGCCAAGATCCAGATCCTGCCGGGCAACGTCTTTCGAGCATCGAAGCCGGCGATCGTCGGCGTGAAGGTGCTCGGAGGGACCCTGCGCTCGGGTGTCCGTCTGATGCGCCCCGATGGGACCGAGATCGGGATGCTCCGCAGCCTCCAGCGGGACGGGACCTCGGTCGCTCAGGCGGAGGAAGGCTCCGAGCTCGCCGCCGCCATCGAGGGAGCGGTCGTGGGACGGAACGTCGAGGAGGGTGGGATCCTTCTGGTCGCGGTTCCGGAGTCGGCCGCCCGCATCTTGCGCAGACAGCCCCTCACACCGTCCGAGATGGCGATCCTCGAAGAGGTCATCCGGATCCACCGGCCCGATAGCCCGTTCTGGGGCCAGTGACCTCTAGGGGACGTCTCCCGGAGGCCCCGACTCCTCGTCCGACTCCTCCAGCTCCGCGAGGAAGCGATCGTCCTCGGCGATCGACTCCGGAGGGCTCGACGGAGGGCGCGCGTACATCGCCCCGGTGACGAGCGCGACCAGCGACCACGTCGGAAGGTACGGGGTCGAAGGGACGTACGTGGCGACGACGGTCCCGCTGACCGTGACGGGGGTGCTGCCGTTGTTCGTGAGCACGACGTAGACCGGCAGGTCGACCCGGCCGGAGCTGTTCCAGTCCCCCGAACTGTTCTCGACCCATGATACGAGGGCGGGAGTCGAGGTACAGCTCCGGTTCCCCGGAGCGCACGGCACGGCGTCGTACAGCGATACCGCGATCGAGTAGTCGGAAACCCAGGAGAAGTACAGCGTCGCCGACGGGGCGTCCGCCGGTGTGATCTTGCTGGTCTTCGACGAGTTGGTAAGGATGTACGGGAAGTCGAGCGTCGACGCCGAGATCTGGCTCGGAGGCGGCGGCAGGCTCACCAGGGTCGCTATGAACGTCGCTCCCACGATGGCGACCCCGAGGCCGACGATCAGCAGTCCCTTGCGCACGTCTCACTCCATCGGAGCGGTAGAGATACTCTTTGGTGGCGGGGATCGGCGTCGGGATCAGCGGCGTTTCGCGCGGCGGGATCGAGCGAGCTCCCGATGAAGGGTCCACGTCAAGCGGGTCCACGTCGCGGAGTCCTCGTCCCGGAGCCGGCGCGCGTACCGGGCGAGCGGAACGCCCTTCAAGGCTCGCCGCCCCTGCTCCATCTGCAACCCCGTGAACGTGAACCTCGAACGGTTTCGGCCCGCGGGTTCGACTTGGTAGAGGAACTGGGAACGGTTCGTCGGCCCTCCGACATACGTGCTGATCCAGGCCCGATCCTCCGGATAGAGGTGGACGAGCTTCTCCTTGAGGACCTCCTTGCCGCCGCGGCGGACATGGTCGACCAAGAGGTAGACGTCCGGTGTCAGGCGTCGGACCTCGCGCCGTCCTTCTCCCCCCATCAGTTCCAGATCGTTGGCCTGGAAGTCGGTCAGCCAGCCGTACGCCTCGTCCGCAGAGACCCGGAAACGCTTGTGGAATCGGTAGCGGGCGGTCGATTGTTGGACCATTTCAGTTTCCCCCCTCCCCCTAGGTTGGACGATGGGCTAAATAGACCTAGATACACCTAGTACATCGTGGCCGACGAAGGTGTTCCCCGACCGGAGCCCTCCGAAGATGCGCCTTCCGTGTGCCCGATGTGCCGGAGCACGCACCGGATCGTCGACCCGGTTCGGTCGGAGGTCCACTGCTCGGAATGTGGCCTCGTCTTCGACACCGGCGAAATGATCACGAACACCCCCTCCTTGCCCTCCGACGACACCTCCCAGGGTAGCGGGCGCGGCATCGGCCCGTTCGCACCGGGCGGCAACGCGCGCCGCGCGCTGGGGTCCACGCTCTCGTTGACCCGGGACGGGCAAGGCCGACGCCTCGACTGGCATCGTCGCTACGAGTTCCAGCATCTCAAGCGCGTCATGCAGCGGCAGACCTCGCGGGTGGCGGGAGGATCGGCCGACCGCTCCTCCGCCCACGGTGAGATGGCCTTGATCGGGGACCGGATGGGTCTGCCTCCGGTCGTGATGACGGAAGCCGAGCGGATCTTCCAAGTCGCCAAGTCCAAGGGACTTTCCCGCGGCCGCAGCCTCGGAGCGAGCGTGGGAGCGGCGATCTACGCGGCCTGCCGCCGGTACGCCATCCCGCGGACCCTGAGCGAGATCTCCGACGCCGCGGGCGCTTCGCGCTCGGACGTCGGCCGCGCGTTCAAGATGATCCAGCGGGAAGCCGACCTCTCGATCCCTTCGGTGGGGATGAAATCCTTCCTCGTCCGCTACGCCGAGGAGCTCGCGCTCTCCTCGCACGTCCGCTCGACCGTGGAGGCGATGATGGATGAGGCTCAGAAGGAGCCGGAGCTCTCCGGGCTTAGCCCCCACGGGTTGGTCGCCGCGATGATCTATCTGGCGGCCGAACGGGAGGGGGAGCGGCGCTCACGGGCCCAGGTCGCTCGGGTCAGCGCGGTGACGGAGGTCACGCTCCGCTCCACGAGCCGGCTGCTCGAGCGCGTGATGGGCCGGGCCCGGGGAAGAGCCTCCCGGGACGCCGGGCCGCCCGCTACGTGACCACGAGATAGTAGCCGGCGGACTTCTCGCGGACCTTCCGCCGGACGATCCCCTTCGTCTGCAGCTCTTGCAGGGCGTTGAGCGCCATGTTCTTCGGCAGCTTGGAGGTCTGGGTGATCCGCTCGGCCGTTCCCATCTTCTCTTCGCTGGCGAAGTTCAGGTCCTTCATCGCTCGGTAAACCTTGATCGCGTTGGGCGAGAGAGTGTCCTCGATCGACATGGTGCGCACCGGAACCCCTACGGTCCGGCCGGCGACTTAAGGCTGACCATCCGTCGCCGCCCCGCTCGACCGTATTAAGCCGCCGTCGCCCGTGGGCGGACGGAATGCCGACGTTCTCGCACATCAGCGCGGACCGTATCGAGGCGCTGACCGACATGATCTTCGGCCTCGCCCTGTCGATCACCGCGATCCAGCTTGCCTTCGCCCCTCCGAACGACGAGATCGAGGTGGTCGGGTACATCGCCGAGTTCGTCGTCAGCTTCTCGCTCCTCATCTGGATCTGGATGTCGTACACCCGGATCTCGGAGCGGATCACCGCCGAGCGCGAGGAGATCCTCCTGCTCAACGCCGGGCTCCTCCTCGTGGTGTCCCTCGAGCCGTACCTCCTGTTCATCGTCTGGTCGGGAGTCTTCCTGGGCAAGGATGAGGTGATCCTCAATCTCTCCTCAATCGCCTGGTCGGTGGACGTGGCCTTCATGTTCCTGATCCTCGGGCTGATGACACGCCAGGGGATCCTGCACTCCCAGCACCGGATCCCTTCCGAGGTCAGCCGCGATGTCCGCCTCCTCATCTACTGGAGGTACCTTACCGCGGGACTGGTGGCGCTCGCGGTGCTCCCGATCTTCTGGAGCTGGTCGATCGTGACGACCCAGCTCAACGACGCTACGCCCCCGACGTTCATCGTACTGCACGCGCGGTACTTCTACTGGGTCGTCGCGCTGGTGACGTCGGCGATCGGCGCCGTATGGATCGGCCGACGAACGGAGCGGGCGTTCACGGCGAGCGGGGGCGATCGCAGAAGCGATGGTGGGGTCGATGCCGATGGCGCGTGACCGCGGCCGCGGATCGGTCGAACGGGGCGGTGAGGCCGATCGATGACCGGGCCCAGGTTGACCGTCGTCTGGGACGAACGATTCCGGGCCTACGACTTCGGGGCCGGCCATCCGTTCCAGATGTCGAGCCGTGGGCTCGCGGCACGGCTTCTCGAGAGGACCTTGCCGGACGATGGGACCGTCGACTGGATCCGGGAGGTCGCGCCCGCCTCGGCGGCCGAACTCGCGACGTTCCACACCGCCGAGTACCTCGGCCTCGTGAAGCGATCGAGCTCGGCCGAACGCCCCGTGTTCTTGGACGCCGGGGACACGCCCGCCTTTCCCGGATGCTGGGAGGCCGCGGCTCGGGTCGTCGGGGGAACGCGGCGCGGGGTGGATCTCGCCCGGGAGCGCAACGGCCCGGTGTTCCAGCCGGGGGGCGGGTTGCATCATGCCCACCCGGATCGGGCCAGCGGGTTCTGTATCTTCAACGACGTCGCGCTCGGCGTTCGTCACGCGCTGGACGCGGGAGACCGGGTCGCGTACGTCGACATCGACGCCCACCATGGCGACGGTGTGATGTATGGGTTCTTCGACACAGGGCGGCTCCTGGACATCGACTTTCACCAGGACGGGAGGACCCTGTTTCCCGGGACCGGGTTCCCGAGCGAGACCGGGGAGGGCGATGGCGATGGGGCCAAGGTGAACCTCCCCCTCCCGCCGGGCACGGGCGACGAGGCCCTCGTCCCCCTCTTCCGGAGGGTCGCCGTGCCGCTGCTGCGCGAGTTCCACCCGGACCTCATCGTCCTGCAGCATGGGATGGACGGCCACGTCGGGGATCTGCTCGCGGG
>JBEKEW010000101.1:0-5163 GCA_050013635.1 Thermoplasmata archaeon
AATTCCCGATGCCTCCGAAGAGGGGTATCTCGGTCTCATGCAGACACCCGAGGCGGTTGACGTCACCAGCGCGGTCCTCCGGTCCGACGCCCCTCCTTCGCTGGTCCAGATGGTCCACCATCCGGAGACCCGCCCGGTTTCCCTGCTCGAACTGATCCGCGCGTTCGGCGAGGCGGAGACGGATGCGCGCAGTTCGATCCGACAGCAGGAGCTGCGCGAGCGCCTGCGTGACGAGCAGCGCTCCCCACCCGAGGTACTCGTCCACGGCGAGATCCCCGAGCGGGATGTCGACGACGCGTGGGCGGCCGCGAAGCGCCACCCTGTGGGCGAGCCCTTCCCGTTCCTGGCCCTCTGGAAGCCGGCCGAGGGCCGAGAGCGCTTGGTGGCCCTGTTCCTCGCGGCGCTCTATCTCGCCCGGGAGCGGTCGGTCGAGTTCTCCCAGGAGAAGATGCTCGTGACCCCCCTGTGCCTCGTGCGGACCGCCGAGGAACGTACGCCCCTCATCGTGGAGGCTCACTGATGCCGCCCAAGGTCGACGAACTCGCCCTCTCGGTCGAAGCCGTACTGTTCGCGAGCGGGAAGCCCCTCAGCGTCCGGGAGATCTCCGACGCCCTCGGGCTCCATGAATCCCGCCCGGTACAGATCGCGCTCAAGACGCTCCAGCAGACGTATGGGAATCGGCAGACGGCGCTCGAGCTCCGCCGGGTCGGCGACCGGTACGCCCTCCAGCTCGTCGAGCGCTTCGTGACCACGGTCCAGTCCGTCACTCCCGTGGAGATGGCGCCGCGCACGTTGAAGGCCCTCACGCTCATCGCCTACCACCAACCGATCCTCCAGAGCATGCTGGTTCGGATGATCGGCGATTCGACCTACGAGGAGGTCCAGCGCCTGCGCGGGATGGGTCTCATCCACACGGAGGCCAAAGGCTCGACGCTCGAGCTGACGACGACCCGGCGGTTCGCCGAGTACTTCGGCATTTCCTCGACCAAGCCCGAGGAGATCCGCAAGTTCCTGGAGGACAAGCTGGGGGTCAAGCCGACCAGCCCCGTCTCCCCACCCGAAGCGTCCCTGGTGGCGCCTCCCAGCGCTCCCGCCGCGCCCCCCGAAGCGGGTCCGGCCGACGAGGCCGTGTCCGTCGGCGCGGCCGCGATGGCCCGAGACGATCCCACCGAGGCTCCGGGCTGAACACGGGCCTACGGGGGGCTCGTCCGGCTCCGCCAGAAGTCAAGGATGTCCCGAAGCGAGCTTTCCATCGGGTGCTCGGGAGTCCATCCCAGCGCCTTAAGGCGGGATATCTCGCCGAGATGGACGGGCTCGTCCACCTGTCGGAACCGGGTCGGGTCCACCTCGACGTCGACCGGGCCGTGCGCGAGCGATCGGAGGGTCTGGAGGATCGCCCGAACGGGCGTCGCCTCGCCGCTCCCGATGTTGTAGGCAGTACCGGGCGTGCCCCGCTCGACCACGCGTACCATGGCGCGCACGGCGTCCCGCACGTCCGCGATGTCCCGCCGGACGTCGAGCGTGCCCACCCGCATCGGTCCGGAGATCTCCCCCCGTTCGATGCGGGCGATCTGGCTCGCAAAGTCGTTGCAGACGTCCCCGGTCTTCCCGACGCCGGTCGTCCCGAATATCCGATACCGGAAGACGGGTAGCTGGTCGCTGGCGAAGTACTGGTAGCAGAGGAGGTCGGCGGCGGTCTTGCTGGAGGCGTACGGGCTCGTCGGTCGCAATTCGGCGTCCTCGGGAGTGGGCACCCGGTCGGGTGCACCGTACTCGGTCCCGCTTCCGGCGAAGGCGAACGCCGTACGGGGGCGCGTGCGCGCGAGGGTCTCTAGGAAATGCAGTGTCCCGAGGAGATTGACCTGGAACGTACCGATCGGGTCCTTGGTCGACGGGACCACGTACGCCTGGCCCGCGAAGTGGTAGACGACGTCCGGGCGGGTCTCCTCGAGCACGCGTCGGACCGCCGCGATGTCGCGAACGTCCAGGTGCACCGTGGAAGCCGTCCCGAGCCGTGTCCGGACGCTCGCTTCGGGAGGATCGAGGTAGGTCGCCACGACGTCGTGACCCTCGCCGGCCAGGTAGTGGGACATATGCGAGCCGAGAAACCCCGTCCCGCCGGTCACCAGGATCCTTGCCATGTTCTCCCGCCAGAACCCCGCGATGCCCGAGGTAGGCCGAAGGGCGCTCGGTTATAGGCTTGAGCGTGCGCGTCCGGCCCCGCTGAATCGGTGGATGCGCGCCAATCATTTATCGTCAGAGTCGTTTACGAAATCTCGATGGCACGTGCGTCGCCCGACGCGAAGGCATGCATCTTCTGCGACATCGCGGCCCACCGTATACCCGCCTACATCGTCTACGAGGACGCCGAGGCCGTCGCCTTCCTGGATCTATTCCCCTTCACACGGGGGCACCTCCTCGTCGTCCCGAAGCACCATGTGGCCCGGTTGACCGAGCTGCCTCCCGCGGAGTACGCCCCGTATGTCCGTGCGCTGGCCACGATGTGCCGCCGCGTCGACCGGCTCACCCGCGACTACAACGTGTCCTCGAACCAGGGTGCGGCCGCCGGCCAGATCGTCTTCCATCTCCACTTCCACGTGATCCCCCGGTACGGCGAAGCGAACCCGTTCCACACGGCGCCTCGGGAGCGCCTCTCGGAGGAGGACGCGCGAACCCTCGTCGCGACACTCTCCGCGCCGTGAGACCCGAGATGTCCGCCCGAAGCCGATCGCCGGTCGTCGCCGGAGCGTTCTACGCGGGAGATCCGCGGGCGCTGCGGGAGGAGCTCGACGCATGTTTCCTCGACCCACGAGGTCCGGGCCGGTTGCCCCGACCCCCCTCCCGCCCCGATCGCCGGATCCGGGCCGCCGTCGTGCCGCACGCCGGATATCCGTACTCCGGACCCATCGCCGCCCGAGCATATGCCGAGATATCCGACGAACCTCCACCGTCCACCGTTCTGGTGCTCGGTGTGGATCACCATGGAGGCGGTGGGACCGCGCTCTCCGACGTCCCATGGAGCACTCCGCTCGGGGTGGTCGAGGTCGATCATCGCCTCGTGGGCCGGCTCGCACATTCCCCGATCCGGATCAACGAACACGCGCACGGGCGCGAGCACTCGATCGAGGTTCAGCTGCCCTTCCTTCAACGGATCTTCCCTCAACCCCGGTTCGTCGCGCTCCAGATCGAATTCGGCTCCTTCGAACACCTGAAGGAGGTGGGCCGGATCGTCCGGGAGGCGATTCGGGGGGAGGATCTCCTCCTCCTCGCCTCCACGGACTTCTCGCACTACATCCCCGCCGCCCTCGCCGAGGAGATCGATCGGCGGGCGATCGCGCCGATCCTGGCCCGGGATCCACGTGGACTGTACGACGTGGTAGTACGCGAGGAGATCTCGATGTGCGGGATCGCGCCGACGACCGTGCTGCTCTCGTGCCTGGAGGGGGAGCCGCTGGAAGCGAACCTCCTCCGGTGGGGGCACTCGGGAGAAGCCGCACCGATGGACGAGGTCGTCGGGTACGCCGCGCTGGTCCTCCGGAGCCCCGCCCCCCCGAGGGGCCGCGGAGATTCCGTCCCCGGTGCGCCGTCCCTTAAATAGCGAGGCCGGGTCCGCCACCGAGCGACATGATTCTCTCCGACGTCAAGATCCGCGAGGAGATCCGCCGGGGTACTATCGTCATCCGCCCGTTCCGCCGAGATTGTTTGGGAACGAACTCCTACGATGTGCACCTCGGGCCGTGGCTCGCGGTGTACACGGACGGCGCGCTCGATGCGCGTCGGCCCAATGCGATCGATGAGTTCCGCATCCCGAAGGACGGGTTCGTCCTGGTGCCCGGCCAACTGTATCTCGGAGTCACCGAGGAGTATACGGAGACCCATGGCTACGTACCGTTCCTCGAAGGCAAGTCGAGCGTAGGTCGGCTCGGGATCGACATCCACTCCACCGCCGGGAAGGGCGATGAAGGCTTCTGCAACTACTGGACGCTCGAGATGTCGGTGAAACTGCCGGTCCGCATCTACGCGGGCATGCCGGTGGGGCAGCTGATCTACTTCGAGATCTCGGGGCGCGTCCAGCGCAGTTACTCGGCCAAGAGTTCGGCGAAGTATCGCCGGGTATCCTCGCACCCCACTCCGTCCCGGATGCACCTCAATTTCAGTCGTTCCCAGCGGGGCCGGTAACTCGGACGGTTCCCACCAGGGCCTCTCCAGCGGCCTTCACCGCAGGGGCTGTCTCGGGGGAACGGACCACGTTCGGTCCGTCCACGGTCGTCATCGAGGCATGCGAGCCGACCGGTAGAGATCTCCTTACGAGCGAGGGGTCGAGGCATCGCCGCGGCGGACCAAGTAGAACGCCGGACGGCCCGGGCGCGCACGATCGCGTCGGTTCATCGGATCGACCGCCTCGGCGTCCTCCTCTCGATGAACCGAGACCTCCTTGAATCCGAATCGCTTCACGAGGTACGCTTGCGCGGACCGCAGGAGGTCCGCTTCGTCGATGGGAACGGACGATGGCGGGCCTTCCGAGCGGGCGAGGGGAGCGACCCGCTGGATGTACTTCGGGATCTCCGCGCGGTGGGCGACGAGCTCGGGGTGGGCATTCGCCCGCTCCATGACCTTCGCGATGTTCGGGGCAGCTCCTCCCTCCAAAGCCTCTCGGATCCACTGCTCCGGGAGACGCTTCCAGGGCGA
The DNA here is from genome assembly GCA_050013635.1 of Thermoplasmata archaeon. GTDB lineage: Archaea > Thermoplasmatota > Thermoplasmata > Lutacidiplasmatales > UBA184 > Lutacidiplasma. Next base: position 4,690 of record JBEKEW010000101.1, read on the forward strand.
CGCCACGTAGAAGATCACCTCCTCCGGGATCGGATCCCCTCGCTCCTGCAACGGCCGCATCACGTTGCGCAGGTCGTCTTCGACGATCGTGAGGAACGCCTCGGCCGCTTCGGCGACCTCCGACCTCGGGAACGAATCGGGGGAAGGAAACCGCTCGGACGCGACGAGCCCGGGGAACTTGCCGGCCCCGAGTTCCTCCGCGAGGTGGGGCGTGATCGGTGCCAGCATCCGGATCCACGCGTTCGCGACGCGATCGGTGGCATCGCCCGGGCTCCCTCCGCGCGCATAGTATCGTTTCAGGAGGGCCGGGACCGCTACATAGATCGCTTCGGCGGCCTCGCGGGGACGATTCTCCCGTAGGTGGCTCGCCGCCCGAGCGACCACGACGTGCATCTCCGAGAGGACCCACGCATCCAGTTCGGGGACGCCGGCGCCGGCGCCTGCGGCCTCCCGAACGATCCGCGCGACATCCTC
>JBEKEW010000102.1:0-5081 GCA_050013635.1 Thermoplasmata archaeon
CGTACAGCACAACGTGACGCGGTTGGCGCAGCTACGATGGGTCGCCGGGATCATCCCGTGGTGCGGTGTCGCCGCTCAGTAGGGTCGGTGGGGTAGGCCGGGGATTATTGTCCCAAGGCCGGTCGCACCTGCCCTGTATCAAAAGTCCGGTGGCTGTATCAGAAGCCATACCGGCCCGGAGGTAAAGATACAAGGCCGGAGCCGGGGCTCTCCCTCCGCAACGGACCGTCGCGTTGGCCCCCCCCGCCGGCCTACGGGTCCCGAGCCCAACGGTAAATATCCCGGTCCCGTCGGACCGACATGCCGGAACCCGCCTCTCCCCCCATCGATCTCTTCGCGCGGGAGGAGGGATCCGGCCGACCCGTCGTCCTCCTGCACGGGATGGGCGGGGACCACACCATATGGAACGGCGTGATCCCGCTCCTCTCGAACGAATTCCGCGTCATCGCACCCGACCTACGCGGGCACGGGCGCTCTCCCGATGGCGAAGGCTCCACGTTCTCCTTCGAGGAGCTGGAAGGGGACGTTCTCCGCCTACTCGATGCTAAGGGGATCCCCCGGTGCGATCTCGTGGGCCTCAGCGCAGGAGGATTCCTCACCTTGCGCATGGCCCTCGACCACCCGTCTCGACTCCGGAGCCTGACGGTCGCCGGAGCCGCCGCCCGGTGCGATCCTCACACGAAGGAGGTCATCGAGAACTGGGCGAAGACCTACGAGACCGAGGGTCACGACGCGTTGCTGCTGCTCCTGGTCAAGGATCTCTACTATCCCGATTGGGTCGAGGCCCATCTCGACTACCTCGACATGCTGCGATCGCGGTTCGACGAGCGGGCCTTCCGGGCCGGGGCGCTCTGGGGTCGCTGGGTCCAGAATCTCGACCTTCGCGGCCGCCTCCTCCGCGTCCGGGCCCGGACCCTGATCATCCAGGCCATGGACGACTGGGTCGTGGACGGATCGCACGGGCGGTTTCTCCGCCAATCCATACCCGGCTCCGAGCTACGCCTCTTCCGTGAGACGGGTCATATGATCCCGGTCGAGCGTCCGTCCGAGACCGCCGAGGCGATCGGCGCCTTCCTGCGCACGGTGGAAGCCGACGGGGGACCCGGGACCCCGCGGTCGTCCGCGGCGTAGCGCCGGGCGCGGAGGTTAAGGCCCTTGCCGGCTTTCCGGACCTATCGGTTATGGCGAACTCTGCTCCCCCCAACGTGGAGGCCCGGCTGCGCGGAATGGAACGAGAGATCCAGGCGCTGAAGGAGCGGATCGTGGAGCTGGAGAAGAGCGCGGCCGAACGAGGAGAGCATCCGGTCGATCAGAAGGTCGTCCGCTCCAAGGTCACGTACGACTGGCAAGCGTGACCGCCACCGACGGGACGGGATCGGGCCCCGCTTCCGTCGGCGCTCCGATATCCGCCCTGCTCGATCGGTTCTCTGCGGAAGCGCCTCCCACCGATCGTGCGCAGGCGGCCGTGATGATCGTCCTCCGGGAGGGGAGCCACGACGTCGAGGCCCTTCTGATCGAACGCGCAACCCGGCGCAACGATCGCGCCTCGGGCCAGATCGCCCTGCCCGGAGGGCATGTGCATTCCGATGATCGTTCGCTCCGGGATACCGCCGTGCGGGAATGCGCGGAGGAGGTCGGGATCCGGCTCGCGGACCTCCGAGGGGCGCCCCGGTTCGTCGGGATCGAGACCGCCCGTGCGTTTTCGATGGATGTTGCGGTCTTCGCGGCGGAGCTGGGCGCGCCCGCGCCGGGGCCGACGGTGTATAGCCCGAACGAGGTCGCGAGCGTCTTCTGGCTCCCCCGCTCGGTCCTCGGGCGCTCGGAACGGGTCCTGCGTCCCACCTATCGCGGAGAGATGGAGGTCCCTGCTGTCCTCTACGCGGACCACGTCCTTTGGGGATTCACACGGCGCCTGCTGTTGAAGTTCTTCGGGTTCCCGCCCGACCCGGGAGACGATCCCGTGGCCCGAGAACTCTCCGATTCCCCCGATCTCAGCGGGGCCCCTCGGACGGTGTAGGCACCGTCCCAGCCGTCCGAGGGCCGATGTCCAAGGTTCCGCTGACGTGTCCCCAGTGCGGGGATCATTTCGAATACGAGTACGTAGCCGGAGCGTCGCTCAGCGCGGTCCGGATGGGCTGGAAGCGGTACATGAAGTGCCCCGTGTGTGGGAAGTGGGGAACGTTCGACCTGCGTGCGGACCGGCAGCCCGCCGGGGCACTGCCACCGCAAACGCTCCCAACGTACAGCGATACACGCCTGCTGAAGCATCGTGGTCTCTGGATCGTGGTGCCGGTGGCAGTGATCCTCATCTCGTTGGTCTGGGTCACAAACTACCCCCTCGAGGTCGTGACGGTCGACGTCATCATGGCGGTCCTCGTCGTCGTCCTGACGATCGTCGTCTTCACGACCTCGCGGCTCCCGCGCACGCGGTAGCAAGAACGGGGGGCCCCACCGCCGGCCCCCTCGCTGGGGGGGTGCGTGCGTAGGAAAAGGCTTAAAAGGGTTTATATAAGGGGCTAAATAGTTCCAACTCGGACCCATGGTTAAGATTCGCATCGAGAACGTGGTCGCATCCACCTCGTTGGGCGACGAGCTCGATCTGCAGTCGATTGCGCTCGGGCTCGACGGTGCGGAGTACGAACCCGAACAGTTCCCCGGATTGATCTACCGCCTGAAGCAGCCGAAGACCGCGATCCTCCTGTTCCGGTCGGGAAAGGTCGTGTGCACCGGCGCGAAGAGCATGAAGGAGGTGGAGGACTCGATCCACACCGTCGCCGCCCAGATCAAGAAGGGGGGGCAGAAGATCATCATGAAGCCCAAGATCGCGGTCCAGAACATCGTCGCGAGCTCGGATCTGGAGAGCGAGATCAACCTCAACGCGATCGCCGTCACCCTCGGCCTCGACCGGGTCGAGTATGAGCCCGAGCAGTTCCCGGGGCTCGTCTGCCGGATCCAAGACCCGCGCGTCGTCGTCCTCCTCTTCGGCAGCGGCAAGCTCGTCTGTACCGGAGCGCGCAAGCCCTCGGACGTCGAGGTTGCGGTCAAGAAGATCACGAAGGAGCTGCAGGGCGCGGGCCTCCTGCGCTAGGCGCGCTCCAGGCCGGGACGGTCGCCGTGCCGTTCCCCTCCGACCTACCGGTGATCGACCACCACTGTCACCTCTCCCCGGCCGGAGAGGGAGTCGCCGCCGCGCGGCGTTTCCACGCCGCCGGAGGCACCCACCTCTTCCTTGCCACGCAGAACTACGCGACCCATCCACCCCGCTCGCTCGACGATTACGTTCGCCAGTTCGAGACGACGGAGGGACTGGCACGACGGATCCACACCGAGGTCGGGGTCGTGGTCTTCCCGGTCGTGGCGCCGTACCCCATCGACCTCGTCCATGCATCGGCCTCGATCGGGATCGCGGCGGCGCTGGACCTCCAGCGGGAAGCGCTCGATCTCGCGGGGGTCTGGGTGCGGGAGCGGCGTGCGGTGGCGATCGGGGAGGTCGGGCGTCCCCACTTCGAGGTCGACGCCAAGATCCGCGCGGCGAGCGATGAAGCGTTCCGTCGCGCCCTGGAGGTGGCCCGGGATGCCGATTGCCCCGCGGTCGTCCACTGCGAGGACCTCGACGCGAACGGGTACCAGGCGATCGCGGCCCTCGCCCGCGCCGCGAACCTGCCCGCGCATCGACTGATCAAGCATTACGCGCGTCAGTACGTGCCCGAGCCCGATCGCGCGGGCATCACGCCGTCGTTCCTCGCGCGCCGAGAGCTGGTCGACCGCGCGCTCTCGGACCCGGGCCCGTGGTTCCTGGAGACCGACTTCCTGGACGATCCGGCCCGCCCCGGCGTGGTCCTCGACCTCGCGACCGTTCCGCGTCGTGCGCGGGCCATCGCCGAGCGCTCGGCAGAGGCGGCGGAGCGGCTCCGAATCCCGTTCGTCGACTCGATCCGGCGCGTATATGGTTGGTCGCCGGAAGTCGAGGGGAGGCCCCCCGCATGAGGAGGGTCGGTTCCCACCACGCGCTCTACGTTGCGTTCGAGGGGATCGACGGCGCCGGTAAGTCCACGGTCGTCCGTCGCGTGGCCGCGAGGTTGCGCCGACACGGGCTCCGAGTGATCGTGCGGCATGAGCCGGCGCTCCACGAGCTCGGTCGACACGCCCAACAGGCGAGCGTCGACGATCCGTGGACCGGCGCGGTGTACTTCACGCTCGACCGGTACCTCGCGCGCGCCGCGCTCGAACGGGACCTGCGGACCGCCCCGGTGGTCCTCACAGACCGCTCGTTCTGGTCGACGCTCGCCTACCAGGGGAGCGCGCTCGACCCGAAACGGCGGCGCGCGATCACCGTGCTGCAGCGGAACGCGACCGTACCGCCCGACCGGGTGATCCTCATCGACATCGACCCGGTCGACGCGATGCGGCGTGTCGGGACCCGCCCCTCGACGCGCGGCCCGCTGGAACGGCGTCGCACGCTCGAACGCGTCGCGGGGGCGTATCGGCGGTTCGCGCGCGAGAACAGATGGGTCGTGCTCGATGCGAACGCGCCGATCCGGGAGGTCGTCGAGGCCGCCTGCGGGTCGATCGCGGCGGTCCTTGCCACCCGACGCCGGGCCCGGCGTCCCCGTCGAAGCTGATATCCTTCCCGAGATGCCTCGCTCTCGCTAGGGAGGAAGAGATGGGTGCGATCCTCGTTCGGGAGGAAACCCTGGACCCGACGTTCCTCCCCCCGAAGCTCCCGCACCGCACCGACGAGCTCGCCCTCCTTACCCGGCGGTATCGCGAGGCCCTCTCCAAGGGCCTCCCGTTCCATCTCTTGCTCACCGGGGGCGTCGGGAGCGGCAAGACCGCGCTCGCCAAGCGTCTCGCGTCCGATCTGGAGCGGCTCGGACGCATCGGGCCCGCCCCGGTGAAGGCGATCTACATCAACGCCTGGCGACGCGCGAGCGATCGGACCATCGTGCTCGACCTTCTGCGGGCCGTCGATGTGTCGCTGCCCGATCGCGGGTACAGCCTCCCCGAGATGCTCGACGTCTTCGAGCAGGGGATCCGACGCCATCCGCGCCATCACCTCGTCATCCTGGACGAGGCCAGCG
>JBEKEW010000103.1:0-5077 GCA_050013635.1 Thermoplasmata archaeon
ACGCCGGGGGAACGAGCCGGCGGGCATAACCGTTCGCGCCCGCAGCGTCGGGCGCGACCTCGCTCCCTACGAGGGAGCGAGCGGCGGGAGGAGCCGGTGGGCCTGTACGAGGGAGCCCCGCCGCAGTCGGGGGCCCGCCGGTGGGAGGATCGCGAACGCCCCGGCTCCGGCCAGGCTCGTGATCGCGTGCGCGTCGTGGAACGTGGGGTAGGCGAGCCCGTTCCCGAGGCGGAGCGGCACGACCGTCGCCAGATCGGGGCTGGGTCGGTCCGGGCGCGACGCGAGCCGCACCCACTCCTCCGTCCAACCCGGTCCGGGGAGGCGGGCCAACCGCCGCAGCACTGGCAGCAGGAGCCAGTACGCGTTCGAGAGGCAGGAGGTCGGATGCCCAGGCATGCCGACGATCGGCGTGCGATCCCGCACCGCCGCGAGCGTGGGCTTGCCGGGCCGCACGGCGATACCGTGGAACAGCAGGCGACCGATCCGTGGCAGGATCTGGGGGAGGTAGTCGCGTTCGCCGACCGAGCTCCCGCCGGTCACGAGGACGAGGTCGCTGCGACGGACGGCCGCCCGAAGCACCCGTTCGATCGCGCGAGGATCGTCGGGGATCGGCGTGTGAGGCCTCGGGACCCCACCGGCGGCCCGGACGACCGCGCCCAACGTCGCATTGTTGCAGTCGTAGATGCGGCCCTCTTTCCAGGGGCGCCCGGGCACGAGCAGTTCGTTCCCGTTGGGAATGATCGCCACCACCGGACGCGCGTACACTTCGATTCGATCGTAGCCGCTCGCGGCGATCCCTCCGATCGCCGCCGGGGTCAGTACCTCGCCGCGCTTCACGATCGGCACCCCCCGCGGCATATCCTCCCCGGGCTCGGCGATCCTCGCTCCCGGTCGTACGCGGTGGTCCACCTGCACCGTAGCTCCCATCCGCTCTACTCGCTCGAATACCTCGATCGTGTCGGCTCCATCGGGCCGTCGCCCTCCGGTCGCGATCGCCACACACTCTCCGGGTTTCAGACGACGACCGAACCGCCCTTCCGCGAACACCTCCCCCACGATCCGCAGACGCACCGGATGGCGCGCGTTCGCCTTCGCGAGATCGGCACTTCGGAGCGCGTAGCCATCCCAGGTCGCTCGCGCGAACGCGGGGACCGGGCGCGGGGCCCGGACCGATCGGGCGCTCACCCGACCGATCGCCTCGTCCAGCGGGACCCGCTCGGTCCGTTCGATCGGGGGCGCTTCGCGGAGCAGGCGCCTCCGCGCGATGTCGATCGGGAGGAGCGGGCCGAACGCGTGCATCTCCATCGGCGGCGGACGCCTCCTACGGCCGACGGCGACGCGGTCCGCCCGTCCAGCTTCCCTCGATCCACCGGGCGGCGGCGTGGGTCCCGGCTCCGATGCACCGCACGAGGTCGGTGCCCGCGAACCACGCCGTGTAGAACCCCCCCCGGAACGCATCGCCCGCCCCGACCAAGGTGACCGTACGGTGGGGTGGGACCGCGGGAACGTGGAACTGCCCGGCTCGCGAGAACGCGGTCGCTCCCTCCTTTCCCTCCGTCCGGATCACGAGCGGGACGACCTCGGTGAGGCGGTCCGCACGGGAGATCCCGAGCAGCCGCCCGACCCGGTCGATCTCCGAACGGTTCCCGAAGAGGATCTCGGCCTGGGGGAGCAACTGGCGCACCAACCGGCGGTTCCAGCGATAATGGAGCTCCTGGGCCGGGTCGAACGCGACACGGACGTGGGCGGCGCGCGCCGCGCGCGCAAGTCGCAGGGACCACGCGGGCTCGCCGGTTGTCAGGTGCATCCATGTGTGCCGCCCGATCGCCGAGGCGGGCACCTTGGCCGTAGCGGCCTCCCGACCCATCGGACCTTGCTCGATGAACGTCCGTTGCCCGTGCTCCGCGTCCACGAAGATGTAGCAGGTCGGGGTCGGAATGCCGCGTCGTCGTTCCACGACCGAAAGATCGATCCCTTCCTTGCGAAGCTGGTCCCAGAACTCGGTGGGAAAGCCGTCCCCGAGGCGGGTCAGGAGGCTCGTCCGCACCCCGTATCCCGAAGCGACCCGGGCGATGTTGGCGGCGGTGCCCCCCAGCTCGACACGTCCTCCCACGATGGGGACCGTACGGTCGCGCCCGGGGAAAGCGGCAACCGTGAGGAAGCGGTCGACGTTGACGTGGCCCACGACCAGCAGATCGCGATCGCTCGTTCCACGCTTCGGAGTCATGTCCACCTCGTCGGGGGAGGCCGCTTGGACCAAAGCCGTTTGCCTCGGGGCGGGTTTCATATCGCGGGGTTCCGTGGCCGCTTCGTGCCTCTGATCGTTCAGGGATCGATCTTCGACGCCGACGGCGCCCGACCGGCGTACGTTCGGTTCGAAGGCGGTCGTGTCGTGGAGGTTGGCCAGATCGGGACCGACTCCACCCGCGGACGGATCCGCCGGCTCCGAGGGATCGTCATTCCCCCGCCGGTGAACTCCCACACGCATCTCGGGGACGCCGTCTCCGCGCGGGAACCTCCGCCGATCTCCTTCGCCGAGATGGTGGGACCCCCCGACGGGTTCAAGTTCCGGCTCCTCGCCGCGGCGAGCCCCGCCGAGAAGCGCGACGCCGTTCGCCTCGCCTTGCGCCGGATGCTCGCGGAGGGCATTCGCGCTACGGTCGACTTCCGGGAAGAGGGGGCGGTCGGGGTGCGGGCGCTGCGCCACGCCGCTCGGGGCCTCGGGATCCGCGTCGTTGCGCTCGGGCGACCCCTCCTCCGACCGGTCGTGCCGGCCGAGATCTCCGAACTGCTCGAGGTCGCCGACGGGATCGGCCTCGCCTCCGCTCGCGAAGAATCCGTGGAGACCCGCCGCACGGTCGCGCGTGCGTGCCGCACGCGAGGCAAACGCTACGCCCTTCACGCCAGCGAAGAGCGGCGCGAACGGGTCGAGACGTACCTCGATCCGAGGCCGGATCTCCTCGTCCACCTGACCTACGCTACGCGGAGGGATTTCGAGGCGGTCCGCGATGCACGGACGAGCGTGGCGGTCTGCCCGCGCTCCAACGCCCTGTTCGGTCGACGGCCCGCGCTCGCGACGATGGAACGGCTCGGACTCTCCGTCCTCCTCGGGACCGACAATGCGATGCTCCATTCCCCGTCGATCTGGCGGGAGCTCGAGTTCGCGTACGTGTCCAGCCGGCTTTCCGGCGAGCGGGTGTCGAGCGCATTCCTCGCGCGCGCCGCGCTCGTGGAGCCATGGAACTGGCTGGGCGAGGCGGACGTGGCTCGGATCGGATCCGATGCCACCGTTCCCCCGCTCGTGCTCCGTCTGCCGCCGGAGGATCCCGCGTACCAGGTCGTGACGCGTGCGACCGAACAGGTTATCGTCCAGCCCGGAAGACGGCGCTGGGGAGCCCGCGGGGTATGAAGAGCGACGAGCTGTTCGCGCTGCTGCGCCGTCGGGGGGTCCTCTGGCCGTCCGCCGAGATCTACGGAGGAGTCCAAGGGCTGTACGACTACGGTCCCCTCGGGACGGCGCTCAAGCGTCGGATCGAGGAGGCGTGGAGCGCCTGGTTCCTCGGGCTCTCGGAGGATTATCACCTCATCGAACCCGCCGAGATCCTTCCGGAAGCGGTGGTGCGGGCCTCCGGCCACCTGGAGAACTTCACCGACCCGGAGGTGACGTGCGACTCGTGCCACGCCTCCTTCCGGGCCGATACCCTCCTCGAGAAGATCCGTCCCGAGGGCGTGGACGGACTGTCGGCCCCCCAGATCGGCACGATCCTCGCGGAGTCGTCGATCTCCTGCCCGAGCTGCGGGAAGCGCACCCTCAGCGTGCCGCGCCCGTTCAACCTGATGTTCGGACTCGATTTCGGCGTCACCGCCGGCGAGCGCGCGTACTTGCGGCCGGAGACCGCGCAGGGGAGTTACCTCGCCTTCGCGCGGATGTGGGACGTCGGACGCCGCGCGCTCCCGCTCGGGATCGCGGTCATCGGGAAGGCGTACCGGAACGAGATCGCTCCCCGCCAGGTCCTCTTCCGGATGCGCGCCTTCACCCAGGCCGAGCTCCAGATCTTCTTCGATCCGGCCGGGTTCCCGGTGCCGTTCGACTCGGTCCGCACCGAGGAGCTCCCCGTCCTTCGGGTCCCCCGCCGAGAGCGGGGTGAGGAATCTCCGGAACGCGTGACGGCCGGGCGCCTCGTCGAGGACGGACTGCCGGAGTTCTACGTCTTCCATCTCGTCCAGTCGTACCGGTTCTTCCGCGACGTTCTGAAGTATCCGGCGGACCGGATCCGGCTCTTCGAGAAGTCCGACGCCGAACGGGCGTTCTACAACCGGATCCAGTTCGACATCGAGGTCCATCTCGAGAGCCTGGGAGGGTTCAAAGAGCTCGCCGCCGTCCATTACCGAGGGGATTACGACCTCACCCGCCACGGATTGGGATCGAAGAAGGACCTGACCGTGACCACCAAGGAAGGCCACCGCGTGCTGCCCCACGTCCTGGAGCTCACGTTCGGGGTCGATCGGAACCTCTGGGCGCTCGCCGACATCCACCTCGGGCACGACGAGGAGCGCACGCTCTGGCGACTGCCTCCGTACCTCGCCCCGGTCGTGGCCGGTGTCTTCCCCCTGCTGCGCAAAGAGCACACGGCCTACGCCCGCTCGCTCTCCGCAGAGCTCGTCCGAGAGGGCTTCCCGGTGGAGTTCGATGATGCGGGGACGATCGGGAAGCGCTACGCGCGGATGGACGAGGCGGGTACCCCGTTCTGCATCACGATCGACGGCGGTACGGTCGCGGCCAATGGGGCCGAGCACGACACCGTGACCCTCCGCCTCCGGGACACGAAGTCCCAGGAACGGCTCGCCCGTGGCGATCTGCCGGCGCGTATCCGCGGCGCTCTGCACCCACCGCGACCCCCCCCGTAGCGCGCGGTTCGATTCCTCTGGTCGCGCGCGTCGGCGATGGCTCTTTGTGCGCCGCCTCGTTCTCCTGAGGGAGGACGATCATGAAGGTATGCCTCAGCTGCGGTCAGGTCGCGGAGACCACGGATGCGTTCTGTCCCCGGTGCGGCAAGCCCCTGCCGGCCGCGGGACC
>JBEKEW010000104.1:0-5071 GCA_050013635.1 Thermoplasmata archaeon
CGACCGACGGGAGGTGTTGCGGAGGAGATGCGAAGTTCAACACGGAGATGCGACCCCCAGAGTGCGGGCGTAGGCGCGCACCCCGCACGAGAGCCGGGTGCACCCGAATCCGAACCCCCCCACGGTCTTTACGTCTTTAGTTCCGCCGGAACCGGGCCACGCCCCGTACGCGAACCACGCACCGTGCGAGAATCGGCGCCCGGGGGACCACGCGTTCCGTGCTCGCGCCCTGGCTCCGCGTAGCGACGGCTCACCCGCGGGGTCGGATGGGCCGGGGCCTTATGTCGAGCGGAATCTCGCGGTAGACACGATGCCGCCCGGAGCGTCCGCGAAGGCCCCGGCGAGTGAGTCCATCGCCTCCTCCCCGCCCACCATCGCGGTGGTCGTGCTCGCCCATCGGCGCGAACGGTATCTCGCGGACGCGGTGCGGTCGGTACTGAATCAGACCGTCCCCCGCGATCGGTACGAGATCGTTGTTACCAAGGCGTTCCGATCCGAACCGGTCGACCGCCTGTTGGAGGAGAATCAGATTCCCGCGCTCTTCGATCCCGAGCCACGGTACGGCCGGAAACTGGCCCGTGCGGTGGACGCCACCCGAGCCCCGTTCGTCACGATCCTCGAGGATGACGATCTGTTCGAGCCGGACCGTCTGGCCCGCGTGCTCCAGCTGGTGGCCGTTCATCCGGATCTCGGGTACTATCACAATCGGCCCTCCGGCATCACGCCCGATGGTGACCCCCTGCCCCGAGGGAAGTGGCAACCGCAGGAGGTCGATGCCGACCTGGATCGGGCCGGCGCCATGTGGATCCCCCCAGCGGAGAAGGTCTCCCATGCGGCCGACCTGCTCCGCGGCGCCTCGTGGTTCAACGTGAGTTCGATCGCGGTCCGGCGGGAACTGTTGGTTCGGGCGCCGAAGCGCTACTACCAGGAGGTCGTGATGACCTCCATGGACGCCTTTCTGTGCGGATTGGCCTGGGTCTCCCCGTATGGCATGTTCCTGGACGACCGCCGGCTGACGCGCTACCGCCATCACCCGGCCGACTTCGCCATGAACATCCAGACCGGACGGCAGGGCATTGCCGACGTGCGCTCGATTGTCGAGATGATGGAAGATGCCGGCTCGGCCGAGGGTCTGCACTGGGTGAACTCCATCATCGAGGAGTCCTGGAAGTGGCTCTACCTCAACAACGTGAAGCAGAGCATGCGCACGGGAGCTCCTCGCGCCGAGGTTCTGCGAAAGGCCGGAGCGTACGCCCGATTCGTGCTTCGCCATCCACGCTGGCTTCGCGAGCGGGGTGCCTGGCAGTCGGGAGCCGACGTGGCCGTGTACCTGCTGGCCCCCGGCCGTGTTGAGCGGAAGCTCAACCCCCCGCCGGCGGTCTTCCCCGGAACTCCCCCGAACTGACCCGTACCGCGTCTTCCCGCGGTTCGGGGGCGTGCGGCACGCGCTCGACGTCGCTCGCCTCGAACCGGAGAGGGGCGGCGTCACTTGGGTGAGAGCGGACTCGAAGGTCTCAGCGGATCCGGGGATGCATCTTGTAGACCACTTCGACCCGGCGCATCGTCTGAGCATACCGCACCCGGGCCTTGCTCTTCCAGCGTCGAAGATCGGGGGAGTCGATCTCTCCCTCACGCTTCCCGGTCACGATGGAATAGAGTGCGATCGAGGAGAGGTTCGCCTCCTGGAACGCTACCGGCTTCCTTCCGGACACGAAGACCCCGACCTCTTGCGGGTCGGGCTCCACCACTAGATCGTCGAAATCCCGGAAGATGTTCCGCATGTCGTCGATACCGTAGCGCCAATAGTCGAGAGGAGCCCCATGCCATGGATACCCTCTTGACCGCGTGGTCAGGATCAAGCGGCCGCCTTCACGCAGGACCCGCTTCATGTTGGAGATCGCCGCGCGCCAGTCCTGTACGTGCTCGACGACCTCCGTGCAGATTACGAGGTCGGCTGCGTTCTCGCCAAGCTTCGTGGCGAGAGACTCCACGGGGCACACGACATCGACGCCCGGGCCGGGGAAGGCATTGACCCCCAGGTACGACGAAGCGCCCCAACGGACGGCGAGGGGCCGAACGCTTCCCGGCCCAATGCCCACTTCGAGTACCTGGGCACCCTTCAGGCGGGGGAAATCGGCGAGGGATCGGGCGGCGAACGTGAACGCGGATTCGTGCGGCATCTCGCCGGTCCTCGTGAGGGCAGGAATCGCGGGAGGCCGGAAGGTGCGCATTAACTCTTCGTCAAGTCCGGTGCCCAAGGTGGGGCGGCCCCCGGCGGTCCGTCGGTCCCCGGTGCTTGTCGACAGCGGTCCCCTTCATCTGGACGGCGTGGAGGTGCGTGGAGACTGGGGGTCGAACCCCTGCGCGCGCCACTTGGCTCGGATCGCCCGGATCCGAGCGGCCCGGAAGTTGCGAACGGCTCCGGGGGCGACGAGATACGTGGCGGCGGAGGCGACACCTCCCCAGGTCGAGAGATCCCATGTCCCCTGCTGGGGGTGCGTTCCCAAGAAGCGCAGATACCGGCCGGCCTCGGCGACCACATCTCGACGCTCCGATCCGTGGAGGATCGCCTGGTCGACCCTCTCGATGCAGATCAGCTTCTGGAAGTACTCGATCCGGGCTCGGATCCAGGTGGCGACGTACGCGCACCCGGCACGCGTAGCGAGGTCGACCATGAGGCGCATGTCTTGGATGGACAGATCGGCGAGGTCGGGCTCATCCCCCACTTGGTAGACGCATCGATACCGGATCTGACGTTCGGCGTCGAGGAACATATCGAACGGGGAGAGGATCGCCGCGATGAACGGGAAGAGGTCGTACGCACGCCAGATGTCATCGAACCGGTCCCCGGGCGGAGTGGTCAGTAGCTCGCGCCGGACCACGAGCGCGCTCGAGTGGAACCCGGCGGACGTACCGACCAGGTCGGGGAAGCGGCGCTCCCGGTCGGCCGACGTAACCCCGAAGCTCCCCAGCGCGTCCATACGGGCGTCGACGTGTCCGGGCCACCAGCGCTCCCGAGGCACGAGCGCACCCGCGACGGTCATGGGGATCACCCGGCTGTGATAGAATCCGGTCCGGGGTCGTTCCCGGAACACCTGGAGGACCCGTTCCAAGCGACCCGGCTCGAACAGGTCGTCGTCGTCCAGGAACGCGATCAGGGGAGCGCGAGCGGCCCGGATCGCGTTCATGACCCAGCGCCCGATACGGGGCTCATCCACGAACAGGCACCGGACCCCGTGTTCTTCGAGGAACCGGTCGATCGCTTCGGTCCGGAAGTTCTTGATCACCACGATTTCGTACCGACTCCGATCGATCGTCTGTTTCAGGACCGATTGGACCGCACCGACCAGGTAGTGCTGCCGACGATAGGCTCCGACAATCACCGTGATCTCCGGAGCAGGGGTCGGACCGCGGGCGACCTCCGAATCGTGCGGAGGGGGGTCCGACGCCGCCCCTTCGGCAGGGGTGACCGTCACGCGCGCGAGACCGTCATGGACTGCTAAAGCGATTGCCGCCCGGGAGCTCGGCCGTTGCGGGCTCGGAGGAGAAGGAATCTAGCGCGGGGTGAAGATCCATCGATGTCGTCCGACGACCTCGTCCACGATCGCCTGGCTTGGTGCGGGCAGCGCTCCGGATTCGACCAGATCGCGCAGCGGCCATCCCCCTCGAAGCTCCATCAGATCGTCGGAGAGGCCGAAGTCGGACGGTCGGACCATATGCGTCAGGAAGTACCGATGGAGCTCGATCCCATTGTGCCATTCCGGTCGGATCCGCACCGCCCGTTCGGGATGGAGATAGTAGTCGACCCGCGCGAGCGTCGAACCGGCGAGGTCCATGAGACGGTTCGACCACCGGGGCTGATTCCGCCAGTCGTATGCGATCTTCTCCCGTAGGGTATACGCGCAAGCAACGTACCGTGCCCGGGTCGCCCGGATCCACCGCACGTAAAACCGGAACCCCGGGTGGCGCTGCCGATCGCGGAGCGTCCGGTAGTCCGTTCTCTCGTCGACCTCGAACCCGCGACCCTGCACGTGCTCGACGTCATCGACAAGGCAGACCGGCAAGAAAGAGAGGTCGTCGTGAAGGACCATTCGAGAGAAGAGGTCGATGTCCTCGGCCCCCGGGATATCCCGCCAACCACCCGCGGTCTCGACGTTCTCCCGCGGGTGGAACGAGCAGCTCCAGTTCGCGCGCTCGCCGTCCGCGTTCTCGTAGGCGATGATCGATCGTCGATGGACGGCCGCCCATCCGAGGTACGCCCGCAGGAAGGGCGCGTACTCCTCCCGCAACCAGTGGTCCGAATCGAGGAGCGCCACGTACCTCCCACGAGAATGGAGGAGTGCGATCTGACGACCTCGGCCGATGTTCGCCGGTTCTTGGACGAGGATAACGTTCGAGAACGGGGCGGCCCATCGCCGGACGACCTCGACCGAATCGTCCGTGGATCCACCATCCGCGAAGACCAGCTCGGCGTGCTGCTCGAACCATTCTTGACCTAGGACCTCGACGAGACGGGGAAGGGTGCGCTCGAGCTGGCGCGCTCCGTTGAAATGGGTGATGAGGAAGGAGATATCCGGTCGCTCTGCTGAGTTCGTCACGGTTCTCTCTATGGACGGGGTCGGGTCCACCGAGGAGCCCGCTTCATTTCAATCCATACAGGGGGGGTGTGTGGCGTTCGACCTGCGGCCACAGCCGGGACGCATGCGCGAGGTAGCCGATCTCGTCCGGCGTCAACAGGAGCTGAGGCGAGGGCCCATCCCAGGCGAGGGTCTTGTAGTCCTCTCGAAGGAGCGACTCGAGGATCGCCTCACGAAGGATGAGGTAGTGGTTGCGCACGGACTTCCGGGGCCGTATCGGGCGGAACCGTGCACCGATCGCGGCGAGCGTGAACCAGACCCGTAGGACGGCCCGGCGGGCCGGCGGCTTCGCGGCGTTCAGAGCCATCAGATCCCGAACGCGATAGTCCGCTCCGATGACCTGGTCCCGTTGTGTGGTGTACATGCGGATGAGCCGCCGCACCGAGGAGCCCTGCACGTAGCGCATTTGACGGGCGTAGGCACCCATGCGGGCC
>JBEKEW010000105.1:0-7382 GCA_050013635.1 Thermoplasmata archaeon
TGTCGTCGTGACCTTCCTCGGAGATTACCTGGTGTTGATCGTCCTCTCGGCCGTCTTGGCCGTGCTCATCTATCTCGCTCAGTATTGGAATCGGGTCCGAGGCGATCGGGGCGGGCCAAGCGAACGATCTGCCGGACCCGTTCCATGATCTCGGGGTGGGTTCGCTCGGTCCGGGAGGCTACGAGGCCTCGAACCGTCTCCTCCACGGGGAGGGACGCGCCGGATTCCTCCATCCGTGCGGCGGCCGCGAGACGTTTCGTGCGAGCGTCCGGCGAATCCCCGAGGGAGCGCGTGTTGGTCAGCACCAGACGGGTGAACCGCCCGGGACAAGTGCGATCGAGTTGAAGGGCTACGTACCCACCCATGGAGTGCCCGACAATGCTCGCGGGCCCGATCGAACGCGCCTCGAGGGTGCAATCCACGGACCGGCAGAACCCCTCGAGGGAGTCGGGGCTCGCCTGGGCCGACGCGTCGCCGAACTCGGGCCGCTCCGGCGCCGTCTCGCACGCCTCGTCGTCGTAGGTCGAGCCAATGGCTGGAATGACGCGCTCGCGTACGTTCGGGCGAGGCGGTCGTGGAGGTCCCGGATCCGCATGTGGAACTTGGGCTTCACGGCGTCCAGGTCGCAGCCCCGTATCCCCTCGGGAGCGTGGGCGAGTTCCCCTTCCCGAACGGGTCGGGCCGAGGTGTTGGCGCTCGTCCATCCTTTCGGCTCAGATACGCGTCGATGGCGACGGCCGCGCGAGTTCCGGCGGCCATGGCATGCACGACCGACTTCCCTCCCGAGGCGAACACCCCCTCGACGCCCGTCATCGTGTCCGTGTGCTTTCCTTCGGGCCATCCCTGGGCGCCGAATTGCAGGTCGAGTGCCTCCGGGAATCCGGTGAGCACGGCCGACTCGCCGACCGCAACGATGACGGTGTCGCAGGGAACCGTTTGCTCCGACCCCGGCACGGGGATCACGGAAGGTCGACCGGACGGGCCGGGCGGGCTGAGTGTCGTCTTCCGGACCACGATCGCCTCCACATGATCGGTCCCCAGAATCTCCACGGGGCTGAGCTCGTAGAGGAAGTGGACTCCCTCCGCTTCGGCCTCGTCGGATTCCTCGTGCCCGGCGGGCATCTTGTCCCGGGTCTTTCGGTAGATCACCGTAACTGTCTTTTGCGGCGATATTCGAAGGGCGGAGCGGACCGCATCCATCGCTACGTCTCCGCCCCCGATCACGACGATCTGTGCCCCCAGCGAGATGGGAGGGCCCTTGTTCACGGCCTTGAGCAGATCGATCGCGGGGTAGACACCGGGCAGGTTCTCTCCGGGGATGCCGAGCGAGCGATGGTCCGAGGTCCCGACCGCGAGGTAGATCGCACGGTACCCGTCCGCGAGCAGGCTTTCCAGCGTGAAGTCCGTTCCCGCCCGTCTTCCCATGACGAACGTGCAGGGGAGGTCCCGGAACCTCGCCACGTCCAGCTCGATTTCGTACCCATCCATGTGATACTTGGGAATCTCCCCGATCTGGCCGCCTAGGTACGTCGCCTGCTCGAAGATCGTCACGGAATAGCCGCGTAGGCCCAGCTCCCATGCGGCCATGAGGCCCGCCGGCCCTCCGCCGACGACGGCGATCCGTTGGTTCCGAAGAGCGCTCGGTACGTAGAACTGCGGGGCGTTCCCCAGCTCCATCGCGGCGCGCTTCAGCTGGCGGATCGCGATGGGGACGCCTCGCTCGTGCATGATGCAGGCGTCCTCGCAATAATGGTAGCAAACTTTGCACAGGGTCGACGCGAGCGGATCCTCGCGCAGGGTCACGATGGCCGCTTCGTCAAACTTCCTCTCGGCGATGAGGAGGATATACCCCCGAGCATCCTGTGCGATCGGGCACGCCTGCACGCAGTAGGGCATCGCACATTGCAAGCACCGTTGCGCCTCGAGGACGGCGTCGTCGGGCAGGTACGGGTGCCGTATCTCCACGAAGCTCTGGGCACGTTCCGTCGCCGGTTCCTCCGGTATCGGAGTCCGTACGTACCGTGAGTTCTCGTCCGTCGGCATGAACCCGATCCGATTTCGTCCTCGTCGATCGCGACCCGTGGAACCTGGAACCCGGTGCGAGAACGCGAGAGGGATTGCGCTCTTAGCTTCGGGCCTGCCGGATGGACGAGCCGGCCCACCCGGGACGCGGGGTCAGCGGTGAACTCTCGATCGGCCGTTCGAGTGGACGCACGGAGGCTGCTTCATGCCCGTTGGATCCATCCCAACATGGTCGGTGCGGACACCGTTGGGCATCGGCCCATGGGGGCACGAATCCACGAGGCCGGTACCGTGAGATCACGGCCGAAGGGTGTCTTCCGGGGGCCGGCATGCCTACCTCCTCCGGGACGTGACGGATGTACGCGGGACGATTGCGTCGTCGCGGTGGCGCTCCCATCTCGGGCTCCGACGAAGAGGTGCAACTTCTCGTGCGTCTACTGCCATGACGAGGGGCAGGGGCCGACGGCCCCACCCCGCCGCGTGGATCCCGAGGAGATGACCCCCGATGAGATCGAACGGCTGGTTCGCCTGGCTCGGGAGTTCGGGATCCGATCGGTGAAGTACACGGGCGGGGAGCCCCTGGTCCGGCCCGATCTGGAGGGGATCGTCGCCCGGACCGTCCGGCAGATCCCCGACGTCTCGCTGACGACGAACGGTTCGATGCTGGAGCGCCGAGCCGAGTCGTTACGCGACGCCGGCCTGAAGCGCGTGAACGTTTCGGTCGACTCGACCGACCCGGCGCAGTTCCGATCGATTCGGGGGGGCAGCCTTGGGCCGGTGCTTCGGGGGGTCCGGGAGGCCGTTCGCGTCGGGCTGACACCGGTGAAGCTGAACATGGTGGTGTTCCGTTCCACCTTGGAGAACATCCCCAAGATGATCGAGTTCGTCGGCGCCGAGAATGGGTTGAAGCTCCAGCTGATCCAGTTCATGCCGGAACTGGTCGCCCACCGGGAGTGGATGGTCGATATCGCCTCGGTCCAGCAGTGGCTCGAGAGCCATGCGAACCGCGTCATTGTGCGGGAAATGCACCACCGTAAGGTGTACCTTTTCGAAGGAGCGGAGGTCGAGCTCGTGGACCCTGTCGGCAACGCGGAGTTCTGCGCGAACTGCCACCGGATCCGGGTGACCCATCGTGGCGAACTCAAGGGATGCCTCAATCGCAACGACGACCTGATCCCCACCCGGGGGCGGGACGAAGACGGGGTTCGGGCCGCGCTTCGCCAGGTCATCACCCGCCGGATTCCGTACTACGGCGCCTACCGCACGGTCCCTGCGAGAGCCTCGTCGGAGGAGCAGCCGCTCCCGATGGTTCTGTTGCGGCCGAACGCGTCGACCGAGCGGTAGCTTTGAACCGGGGTGCGGTCCTCGGCCTCGAACGGTCCCCCGGGGCCGCCTCCGAGGCCGACCGAGCCACAAGTCCGAACCGGAGGCTCTTAAGCAGTTTCCCAGTCCCCACATGGAATGGCAGACGAGGGTCCCTCCCATGGCCTCCTCGCCATCCTGACCCTACGCGAGACGCGTCGGTTCGTTCGAGAACGACATGGTCGGATGATGGCGGTGTTCTTCGCCGTCGTGTTCGCCCTCGTTTCGATGCTGGTGGGAGACATGTTGATCCTAACCCCGCTCCACGCGGTCCCCTACGTGGGAATCCTATGGACTCCGGGAACGAACCCTCAATGGTGGAACTACCCCGGCCTCCTCGTGGTGGGTGGGTGGGGCGTTCTCACACTTCCGTTCTTGCCGACCTGGACGATGATCTTCGTCTCCGTGGGTGTGGGCATCGGTATCTCCGCGGCGGTCCTCCTCGCGGTCGAGTTGCTCCGCATGAGGCATCGCGCGGCGGCCCGCTCCACGGCCGTCGGCTCCGCCGTGGGGCTGACCCCCGCCATGATCGCCTTGGTGACGCTGGGCGCCTGTTGTTCGACCGGCGCGGCCGCCGCGGCGGGGATCGGTGCGGTCGCGCAGACGACCGGGAGCACGACGTACACGCTGGTATCGAACAGCTGGTACCTCAGCTTGTTCCAAGTGGTGGTCATGGGCATCGCGCTGATTGCCCAGGAACAGCTCCTCTTCGTTACGCGTGGGATCTTCTCGCGAACGGGTGTCGGAGTGGCGGCGGAGTCGGTCTCCGTGGCCCCCCCACCCCTCGACCGAAGGTTCGTCGCCGGTGCGGTCCTCCGGGTGGCGCTCCTGGTGGGTGGGATCACGTGGTCCCTCGCTATGTTCGCGGACTGGATCACGGTCCCGCCCCAGACTGCCTCGGCGACGGTCTGGGTCTCGTGGATAGTCCAGTACCAGCTGCCCGCGTTGTTGGCGGTCCTCGCCGCGCTGTTTCCTATCGCGATGCGACGGGGCATCACCGGGCTCGCCCGTTCGTGGTCGCTGACCCTCCGGGGGGTCCTCCTCGTGACCGGGGTGAGCCTGGCTATCTGGGTGCCTCCCCCTCTCTCGACGTGGGGCGTATACGGGCTCGGGAACGAACTCCTCGGGATGCTCGGCCTCTCGGCCGGTTGGGGCGCGGTCGTTCCGTTGACCACGGACGGCCTCACGGTCGCTCTGCGCTGGGGGTTCCAGTATCTTCTCGTGGGAGGCTTCGCCATCGCAGTAGCTCTCGCTCCCCGGCGTGCGTTCGAACCGCTCGGCTGGTCCGTCGGCCGGATCGCGCCGCTCCCGATCGCTCCCGATGCGAAGACCGGGGGGGCGGCGATCGCATCGTCCGTGACCCCGCTCCCGAGCTCGCTTCCCGCAGACCCTCGGTCCGTCTCGACCCCTCCCGCGGTGGCGAGCGGGGTTCGAGGACCGTAGCGAGGCCGGGATGATCCGAGCCCCTACGGACCCATCGACCGGGAGCGGCATCGCATGATCACGACGTACGTCATCCTCGCGGTGATCGGCGCGTTCATGGCCTACATCACCGCCGTGTTGGTCAAGTGGGCCGCGGAGGCGAAGACACCGGTCGGCGCCTCCGTCGTCGTCTTTCTGCTCGGGATGATGGTGGCGATGTTCGCCGGCGCGTTTCTCTACTTCGCAGCGCCGGGGCCGGCCTCGATCATCGAGGGCCTCTGGCTCGGTAGTGCGCTGATGTCGATCAGCGTGATCCCGGTGTTCGTCGCGTACCTGCGGGAGGTCCGGCAGCGGATCGAAGAGGGAGATCGGTTCGCCCCGCGGCCCCTTCTTCAGCCGCGCCGGTTCATCGGGGTGATCGTGGTCCTCGTCCTCGGGAACGAGCTCCTGATGGGGGCGACGTTCCAATTCGCCGCCGGACCGCCGTTGACCGGCGGGATCCTCGACGTGCTCTCCGGGGTCGTCACCTCCCCGTGGTTCCTGTTCACCATGGCCGCCGAGATGGGCCTGACCACGTACTTCCTGCGGGATCGCATATCGCCCGGCCTCTACCGCGTCCTGCTCCTCCAGTCGCTCATCATGTTCCTCTCTCCGACGGCGCTGGCGATCGCGGGGTGGGTCGCGTTCAGCATCTACGTCGCGAGCGCGGCGATGATCGTGATGTTCATCTACGTCATGGAATTCATCTATCGCCACCGCCAGCTCGACGCCGCCTTCTCGCGCTACATCGTGGCCCTGACCTGGATCTACGGGCTGATGATGGCCGGACAGTTCGTCTGGCTCTACTACGGCGGCTGGGCCGACGTCTTTGCCCTCAGCGTGGTGGCCGAGATGATCCTCTTCTTCGCTGCGATCGTCGGGATCGACCGATTCGGCCGGGAGATGGGCCTCCCGTGGCAACTCGATGCGAACTGGGCGTTCCGGCTCCTCGCGTCGATCTTCATCGCCGAGATCTTCATGGGGGCCCTGCTCGACCTGCAGATCGACCCGGCCGTCTACGCCGGCGCGTTCTTCACGTACCCCCTGAGCGGGGGCCCGGGTGCGATCGCGTACAACGCGATCTACAACGGGTTCTGGTTCCTTGCCGGAGTGACGGCCTCGACCTGGTTCCTCACGATGATGGGGATCGAGATGGGTGCGCTCGTCTACTTCAAGATCCGAGAGACGCCCGACCTGGAGAACCGGATCCGGATGGTCCTCATGATGTTCTGTTATGCCGTCTTCGCGGTGTTCTTCCCGAGCATCTACCTCCAGTACGTATTCCCGAACGCGCCTCCCACCGCAACGGTCCCGGTCCTGGGGTGGCCGATGGGGATCGGTACGGAAACGTTGGTCGCCAGCATCCTTTCCGTCGTCCTCGCGACGTACCTGATCATGGGCCTCGCGGCATCGCTGTTCGGTCGGCGTGTCGTCTGTTCGGTCTTCTGTACCGCGCCCTTGATGTTCCAGGGGACCGCCATCGATTCCATGAAGTCCTTCAATCGAACCAGTACGGTCGGGAGGAAGTACCTGGGCAGCCGTCTTTCCACCCTCTACTCGGTCACGACCGGTCTTGTTCTCGCGTCGCTCTTCGTGGCCGCGGTCGCTTCGTATCTGGACGGGATCGGTGTATGGAACGTGACCGTCCTTTCGGCGGATCCGACCGTGTTCCTGCTGTCCCTCTACTTCGGGGTCCTCTGGTACGTGATGTTCGTAACGATCCCGTACACGGGCAATTACAACTGCGTCACCATGGGGTGGTGCTACACCGGCGCCATCGCCCAAGCGTTCCACAAGATCGGCTTCTTCAAGCTCAAGGTCCGCAGCAAAGAGGTCTGCAAGGCGTGCACGACGCTCGACTGTGCCAAGTCCTGCCCCGTAGGGTTGGTCGACATGCCCGGACACTTCCGTACCAAGGGCGAGTTCCGGAGCACCAAGTGCTGCGGGGTCGGGGATTGCATCAATGCCTGCCCGTACGGGAACATGTACATCTACGACGTGCGGCACTGGGTGCGAGCCCGATTGGGCCTCCCGATCCCGCCGCCGAGCGGCACCAAGCTACCTATGGTGTCGACCGCCCGGTCTTCGTCCTTCTCCTCCGTCACTCGGACCGATCGACCGCAGATCGCCTCCACTCCCGGGCGGCCGGGTGCGGGAATCGACCCTTCCGGTCGGTAGGCCCCGGTCGTTCTGGGGCGGGGTGACGGCCTAGGCTTCGGGGCTCGGGAGCGCAGCTGGAACGGGGCTGGCCTCGCGGACATCCACCGGTTGCGATAGGAGCCGACGCGCGAGATACGTCGTCTCCCCGATCATCACACCGGCGCTGGCGCACGCGAACGGGAGGACGTGGCCGGGGCCCGAGGGAACCAGGACCGAACAGAACGCCCCCGCGGACATGACGCCGAAGGAGAGGGCAACGCCCAGCCGCATCCGCGCGGCGTGTTCCGCCGGACGCCGGTCCTGGAGGCTCGATCGGACCAGCAGGAGAAGTCCGGCCGTCATCAGGAGCGTCATCGCGATCGCGCCGGTGAGCGGCT
>JBEKEW010000106.1:0-4989 GCA_050013635.1 Thermoplasmata archaeon
GATCCCGCACGGGATCAGGCACGGAACGTCCTTCCCGCTCTCCCACGAGGGGTAGAAGCACGGGACGGTCTGAAGGGCCGTGTAGAACACGAGCCCGATGTTCGCGCTCGGCTTGAACCCGAAGACCGCCTTCACGGTCGAGTAGGGGATCTTGCGGGCGACCCGGATCGCGAGGGGGTAGAGGGCCGCGATCGATCGGGAATCAAAGAAGACGTGCGTCCGCTTCGGGTCGAACCCTACCGCGAGGATGTCGAGCAGGTTCTCGTAGCCCCATCGCACGGTCTCCTCGCGCGTCAACTGGGTCCGAGCCCAGAACTTCTCGTCGTCCGTGATCTGGATGTACATCTCGACCCCGAGCTTCTCCTGGAGCCACCGGCACAGCTCGAACGGGACGAGGTGGGAGATGTGGAGGGGACCGGAGGGGCCGCGGCCGGAGTATAGGAAGAACGGGTGGCCGTCGGAGTACAGATCGAGGATGAGGCCGAGGTCTCGGTGCGAGTAGTACACGCCTCGTGAAAGCAGGGGCGGAAGCTCCCCGCCCGCCATCTCCTTCAGGCGTTCTAGGAGAGCGGGGGTGAGTTCCTGGGTCCCGAACTGTTCCCGCAGTTTCGCGTAGTCGATTCGCCCTTTCACCTCGTACGGGGTGACGACGAATTCCTCCTTGTCGGTCAACGTCCTCCCTCCCGCCACACCCTGCAGATTGTAAAGGAACGCCTCGGCCCCGGGGCGGGTCCTCCCCGCCTCGGCCCGCGGGAGGACCCTCGGCCCTCTCCCCCGCTCGAGCTCGACACACGGGCCCGGAGAGGGGCCGGACCCTTCGTACCGCCCGGTCCGGGCTCGGGAGAATCGCTCCTTTTCCCCGGCCCAGTCCGGGGCTCCGTGGGAGGCCATCTGGCACCGCGGGACGGAGGGGGCTGCACCGGGGCGGCTACGGTTAAGTAGGGTACGCATCTCGGCGCCCGGCCATGTCCCGCATCCACTCCGGCCGAAAGGGTCGCGCCGGTTCTCACCGGCCGTACCCGGCGACGAAGCCGGAATGGGTGACCACTTCCAAAGAGGAGGTCGTCGAGGCCGCGGTAAAGCTCGCCAAGGGCGGGTTGTCGAGCGCCCAGGTCGGCCAGGCGCTGCGGGACAGCTACGGCATCCCCTCGGTGCGCGCGATCACCAACGAGCGCCTCAGCCGCGTGCTCAAGGCGAACGGGATCTCGCAGGAACTCCCCGAAGACCTCCAGGCGCTCCTGAAGCGGGTCGTCCACCTCCAGCGTCACCTCCAAGGCCATCCGAAGGACAACTCGAACAAGCGGGGACTGTCGCTGGTCGAGTCACGGATCCGACGCCTCGCTCGGTACTATCGGCAGCACAAGGTGATCCCCGACTCCTGGCGGTACTCGGCCGCAGGGGCCGCGCTCCAGGTGGAGTGATGGCCTCCGGGCCCGACGGCTTCGTCTCCGATCCGCACTACGAAGCCGAATTCACGCGCGCGCGCGAGCTCCTGCTCTCGCACCCGGGCCGTTGGCGGGTCATCTACCATTACGACGGGGATGGGATCGCCAGCGCCTCCGGCGCGCTTCGGGCGCTCGCCCGTCTTGGTTACCCGGCGCAAGCGACCCCACTGATGGGTGTGGAGCGGGAACGGATGGCGGAGCTGCTCCGGGCTACCACCGGGCCGGTCCTGGTCGTCGACACCGGGGCGAGCTGGTTCGATCTGTTCGCGCAGCATCCCCATCCGGTCGTCGTCCTGGACCACCACCGGTACCCCGGGGTGCCGAACCCTCCGCCGCTCCCCGAGCACGTCGCGCTCGTCAACCCGCTCGACTGGGGCGTCGACGGGATGGACGAAATGTGCGCGAGCACGCTCACGTGGCTGTTCACGATCTTCCTCGACCCCGTGAACTGGGACAACGCTCCCTGGGGGCTCTCGGGCGCCATCGCCGACCGGCAGCATGTGGGTGGGTTCCGGGGATTGAATGCGCGATTGACCACGGAGGCGACGAAGCGCTCGCTGATCGTGGAGCGCCCCGGCCTCGCGCTGTTCGGCCGGACGGTCGGGGAAGCGCTCGCTCGGAGCATCGATCCGTTCTTCGCCGGCTTGTCCGGCCGACCGGAGGCGGTCGCGGGGCATCTCCGCGGGCTCGGCATCGAACCCGACCGCACCCTCCCTTCGCTCACCCCGGCAGAGTTCGCGCGACTGACCGTGTCCCTACGGGAGTGGCTCGTGGCTCGCCGCGTCCTTCCGGAGTTCGTTGGGATCCTCGATCAACCTCGTTGGATGGTGCCGGCGCTGGGCGCCGATGCCGAAGAGCTCGCCAACCTGCAGAACGCGACGGGGCGGATCGGCGAACCCGGCATCGGCGTCGCCCTGGCGCTCGGAGACGCTCGGGCGCTCCTCCGCGCTCGGGAGGCCGAGGCGATCTGGCGGGACGGGATCCTGGGGGGCCTGCGTCGACTGGAGGACGGGGGCCTTAATTCGATGGACGCTCTCCAGTGGTTCGAGAGCCCGGACGCGACCCTCGCAGGAACTCAGGCGGGATTGGCGATGAACTACCTGTTGGACCCGAAACGCCCGGTGATCGTCTTCTCCGAAGGATCCGGCCCGGTCAAGGTCTCCGCCCGGGGGACGCTCCGCCTCGTCGCCGGTGGCCTCGATCTCGCCGCCGCCTGTCGCATCGCGGCGCAGGGGGTCGGCGGGGAGGGCGGAGGTCACCGGGTCGCCAGCGGCGCCACCGTGCCCGTGGGATCGCGGGCGAAGTTCCTGGAGATCGCGAACCGGGAGATCGCCGGACAGTTCGCCGCGCACGTCGGAGGGACGCTCCCTTGAGCGATCCGGCTCCGGAGGTCCCGCCGCCGTCCGACTCGGACGGCGATCGGATCCACGACCAACCGCTGGAGCGGGAGTTGCACCGCTCCTACATCGACTACGCGATGAGCGTGATCGTCGGGCGAGCGCTGCCCGAGGGCCGTGACGGGCTGAAGCCGGTGCACCGGCGGATCCTCTGGTCGATGTGGGAATCGGGGGCGACCCACGACCGGCCGTACCGCAAGTCCGCGCGCACGGTCGGAGACGTGCTCGGGAAGTACCATCCTCACGGGGACCTCGCGGTCTACGACGCGCTCGTGCGGATGGCGCAGACCTTCAGCTTGCGCTACCCGCTCATCGACGGCCAGGGGAACTTCGGCTCGATCGATGGGGACTCCCCGGCGGCGATGCGGTACACCGAGGCGCGCCTCAGCCCGCTCGCCGAGGAGATGCTCCAGGACATCGAGAGCGAGACCGTCGACTGGTCGGACAATTTCGACGGGACGCTGCGCGAGCCGCGCGTGGTACCCTCGAAGGTCCCCAACCTGCTCGTCAACGGTTCGGCCGGTATCGCCGTCGGGATGGCGACGAACATGCCGCCGCACAACCTCGGCGAGGTCGTCGACGCGCTCCATCTGCTGCTGAAGCGGCCCGACGCGTCGTTGGAGGAGATCATGAAGGTGCTCCCCGGGCCGGACTTCCCGACCGGCGGCGCGCTCTCGACCGAAGGGATCCGCGAAGCCTACGAAACCGGTCGGGGGACGCTGCACATCCGCGGGACCGCCCAGCCGCGGGAACGGGACGGCCGGAACGAGATCGTCGTGACCGAGATCCCGTACGAGGTCAACAAGACGACCCTCCTCGAGCTGATCGCCGACCTCGTGAAAGGAAAGCGGATCGACGGAGTCACCGACCTCCGGGACGAATCGGACCGCACGGGAACGAGCGTCGTGCTCGAGCTCCGTCGGGACGCTCCCGCCGAGATCGTGCTCAATCGGATCTTCGAGCACACGCCGCTCGAGACGAGCTTCGGCGTGATCAACCTGTGCATCGTGGGGGGGCGGCCCGAGGTGCTGTCGCTCAAGCAGCTCCTCGAGCTCCATCTCGATCATCGCCGCACCATCATCACCCGCCGGACCCAGTTCGAGCTGCGGAAGGCCGAGGAGCGCCTCCACATCCTGGAAGGGTTCCTGATCGCGATCGATCACATCGAGGAGGTGATCAAGCTCATCCGCCGCTCGAAGGACGCGGCCGCCGCGGAGACGAGCCTGATGGGCCGGTTCCTGCTCTCGAGCGAGCAGGCGAAGGCGATCCTCGACATGCGACTCGTCCGCCTCACCGGACTCGAGCGGGAGGCCGTCCAGAAGGAGAAGGAGGAGAAGGAGGCGCTGATCAAGCGCCTGAAGGCGATCCTCGCCTCGGCGGCCGAGCGGGACAAGCTCATCGCGACGGAGCTGAGCGACCTGAAGGAGCGGTTCGGGGACGCACGGCGCACGCGGATCGTTCCGGAGTTCACCGAACGCACGCTCGAGGACCTCATCCCCGACACCGACGTCGTCGTCCTCGTCACCCGGGACGGGTACATCAAGCGCCTCCCGCTCGACCAGTACCGCCGCCAGCGCCGGGGCGGCCGCGGGCTCGTCCAGATGGAGACGAAGGAGGAGGACATCATCATCCGGACGTTCGTCACCCGGACCCACGACCACGTACTGTTCTTCACGAACCTGGGACGCGTCTACCGGCTCAAGGCCTACGAACTCCCCGAGGGCAGCCGGCACTCCAAGGGCAAGGCGCTGATCAACCTCCTGGAGCGGCTGAAGGAGGGCGAGCGGGTGCAGGCGCTCCTTCCGGTCCGGGACATCGAGAGCGAGGGCGACCTCTTCTTCGCCACCCGCCGCGGCCTCGTCAAGCGGACGAAGCTCGACGAGTTCCAGAACATCCGCACGAACGGGATCCAGGCGGTCCTGCTCGAGGAGGGCGACGAGCTGGTCGATGTCGCGCACATCCCCGAGCCCGAGGTCGAGATCATCCTCGCCACGCACGCCGGTCAGCTCGTCCGCTTCCCGCTCTCGGACGTGCGCCCGATGGGGCGCGCGACGTACGGCGTGATCGGGGTCCGACTCTCCGGAGAGAAGGACGACCACGTCGTCGCGATGGCCCCCGTCAGCACCGAGTTCCCCTTCCTGCTCTCC
>JBEKEW010000107.1:0-4973 GCA_050013635.1 Thermoplasmata archaeon
AGTTCCTCATGGATGATCGGGAACTCGATCACCTCGGTCGGATCCTGACGGGGATCTTGCGCCATTTCCCCGACCGGTACCATCTCACGATGGACGAGCACGGGTGGGTCTCGCTTCCCCAGATCGTCCGCGGGATCTCCCAACAGCACCGCGCCTACCACTGGCTGCGGGTCCACCACTTGGTCGCGATCGCGGAGACCGATGGGAAGGGCCGCTACGAGGTGCGCGACGACCGGATCCGCGCGACGTACGGGCACACGCTCGATGTGATGCTCGACCTCCCGACCGAGAACGTACCCGACCAGCTCTACTACCCCGTGACCGAAGAGGAAGTGGCGATCGTCCTCGAGGTCGGCCTGAAACCTTCCGACCGGCGCAAGGTCCACCTTTCGAAGACGGCCCAGGATGCGCGCACCGCCGGCGCCGTCCGGCGGCCGAACCCGGTGATCCTCGAGATCGACGCGAAGCGCGCCCGCGGGAACGGCATCGTGATCATGCGCGCGGGAAAGACCGTCTTCCTCACCGACCAAGTTCCCCCGGAGTATCTCACCCGGATGCCGACCGCTCCCAGCGACACCCCCGCCAGCGACCCTCCCGCGAGCGGAACCCCCGAATAGACGCACCCGTGGGAGGGACGTTCCCCTTACGCGAAGGAGTTCACGTTCGTCTGGTACTCCGTCGCGATGTACACCGTAACTGCGATGCCGCTCGCGGTCGTGTACGGGTTGGTGAACACGAAGTAGTACGTGTCCGTATACTCGGCGGCGAACGCGATCGGGCCGGAGTTCTCCGGGGCGATCCAGCTCTGGTTCTGGGGGTTCTCCCGGTCCAGGTACTGGGTGTACTCCGTCGAATTGTAGACCGTCAGCCCGATCGCCGTTCCCACCGGGGCGATCACCGAGAGGTTCCCGGTGATGAAGTCCTCGCCGCTGACTTCGCCCGCGAGCACGGTGGAGTTCCCGGCCCCGATCGTATACGTTCCCGAGGTCGTGAGCGGGTCCGCGATCACGGGGGGTCCCGAGAGGACCGGCTGGACCACGAGGTAGGCGAGCACGAGCACGACCCCGACGACAATCGTGATCCTAAGGGCTCCGAGGAGTTTCAGGCGTCGGCGTACTTTGGGAGGCGCCTGGGAGATCGCGCCGGCCCGGATGGGGTTCCCCGATCCGCAGATCGGGCATCCGGCCGCCGTCGGAGGGACGGCGTTGCCGCAGAACGCGCATTCTCCCCACTTCGCCGATGGATCGACGGGGCCGGACATCGGGTTCGGGGTCGGACCCTCGGGGGGTTCTT
Source organism: Thermoplasmata archaeon (assembly GCA_050013635.1). Classification (GTDB taxonomy): domain Archaea; phylum Thermoplasmatota; class Thermoplasmata; order Lutacidiplasmatales; family UBA184; genus Lutacidiplasma. Next base: position 1,294 of record JBEKEW010000107.1, read on the forward strand.
AGGCGGTTTCGTACGAACCTAGGCACCCCGAAGCTCGGGGAGGCGGCCTACTTGTCCGGCTTCTTTCGAGGGGACCCGAGGTTCACGATCACGTTCTTCCGTCGGGTGTACGACTCGAGGACCTTCGTTCCCTGCTCGAACCCGATCCCGCTCTCCTTGAACCCACCGAACGGGGTCTGCGGGAACGTGGTGGGCGGTTCGTTGATGCTCACCATGCCGGCCTCCAGGCGTCGCGAGACCGTGTGGGCGGTGGCGAGATCCTTCGTCCAGAGAGCGGCGAACAGGCCGTATCGCGTGTCGTTCGCGATCCGGATCGCCTCCTCCGCGTCGCGGAAAGAGAACACGGAAAGGACCGGCCCGAAGATCTCGTCCTGCACCGCCCGCGATCGCGGCGGGACCGCGTCCAGCACCGTCGGCCGGACGAAGTGGCCGTGCGCGAGTCGGGGCTCGGTCGGCCTCTCCCCGCCGGTCACGAGCGCGCCTCCGTCGGAGACCGCGCTCCGTACGTAGTCGAGGACGCGGGCGGCCTGCTCGGCGGAGACGAGGGGGCCCATCTCAACGCCGTCCTCGATCCCCGGGCCCAGCTTCATGGCGTCGGCGATCGCGCGCAGCTTCTCGAGGAGCGGAGCGTGCACGCTCTCGTGCACCACGAGACGGGAGGCCGCCCAGCACATCTGCCCGGCGTTGCCAAAGATCCCAAGACCGATCCCACGGGCCGCCCGATCGAGATCGGCGTCGGGGAAGACGAGCACGGGGCTCTTGCCGCCGAGTTCGAGCGTGATCGGGATCACCCGTCGGGCGGCGATCTCCGCGATCCGTTGCCCGATCTCCCCGCTCCCGGTGAAGGCGATGGAACGACATCGCGGATCGAGGGCGAGCGCCTCTCCGACCTCGCCCCCTCGGCCCACGACAACGTTGAGGATCCCTTTGGGGACGCCCGCACGATGTGCGAGGCGGGCGAAGGCGATGGCCGTCAGGGGGGTCAGGCTCGCGGGCTTGAGGACGACCGCGTTCCCCGCTGCGAGGGCGGGGGCGACCGACCGGACCGCGAGGAGCAGCGGATAGTTCCATGGGGCGATATGGACGGTGACCCCCAGCGGCTCGCGCAGCGTGTACGCGAATCGTGCGCCGGGAACGGGGATCGTCTCCCCCTGGAGCTTGTCGGCGAGACCGCTGACGTACTCGAGCGTCCGGACCACGTACTGAACATCCCCCCGCGATTCGCGGAGCGGCTTGCCCATGTTTCGGGTCTCCAGGCGCGCCATCGAATCGGCGTCCGTCTCGAGGAGGTCGGCGAGACGGCGCAGGGCCCGCGCCCGCACGCTCCCGTCATCCGCGGCCCATCCCGATTCGCGGAACGCCCGCTCGGCGGCCTCCATCGCGTGCCGGGCATCGTCGGGGCCTCCGACCGCCACCTCGGCGATCGGCTCGCCGGTCGCCGGGTCGGTCAGGGTCGATCGCTCGCCCCGGCTCGCGGGGACCTCGGCGCCGTCGATGAAGAGCTGGAACGTCGAACCGCGCGATTCGGCCATGGCGCTCGGTTCGATGGGAGGGGGCCACATATGCGTTGAGGGGCGGGGTCGAGGGACGGGCGGGCCCCCTCCTAGCGGGAAGGGCGGATGCCGTACGCTCGACCCTTCCAGTACACCGGACGACCGGAACTTCCGCGCGCGATCGACGTGGCGAGGACGACGAGGTAGTACGCCACCGAGAGCGGATACAGCACCCCGTAGGCCGCCGGAGCTCCGACCGCACGGTCGAACGCGATGTGCTTGCCGATGAGGGCGATCCACAGGAATGCGCCCATCGCGATCAGCGCCGCACTTCCCACGGCCCATCCGAACGGTAGGAGACCGAGCGGTAGCAGGAACAGGGCGATCATCCCGACGACCCGGCCGACCTGGACTCGGGTCGAGTACTGCACGCCATGGACCGTCTTGAGCAGGCCTTCGAACATCTCCTCCCGGCGGCGATACATCCTGGTCGAGGCGAGGTCGGGTGCCCACGCGACGCGTAGGGTGCGACCGGCGGCGCGGAACCGTTGGGCGAGGGCAACGTCCTCCAACACCGCCGCGCGGACCGCCTCGTGCCCTCCGAGGCTCTCGTAGACGTCGCGACGGACGAGCAGGAACTGGCCGTTCGCCATCGCGGCGGTCGAGCCCGGGCGGTTGACCCGCGGGGACCGCAGGTGGACGAGGACCATCTGGATGTAGAACGGAAGGACGACCCGTTCCCAGAACGACCGCATCTCGATCCGCGTGCCGATCGAGGCAAGATCCGCACCCTCCCGCTCGGCCCATTCGAGGGCCGTGCGAACCGCCGCGGGATGGGTCCGCACGTCCGCATCCATGAACAGGATCCACTCGCCTCGGGTCGCGCGAGCACCGTTCCAGCAGGCCCAGCTCTTGCCCACCCAGCCGTTCGGCAGCGGCGGTTCGTCGATGCGCCGCACGCGAGGAGCCCGGGCGTCGATCACCGCACCCGTTCCGTCGGTCGACCCTCCATCGACCACCACGATCGCCGCGGGGGTTCGGTCCTGCGCGAGGAGGTCGTCGAGCGTCCCGGGCAGGTCGAGCGCCTCGTTGCGGGCCGCGATCACGATGCTGAGCCCGGAGATCCCTTCGACCCGTCCCCGAACGGGCGGGGCCGGTTCGAGGCGCGGCATCTGGTAGGCGAACAGGATCGTCACCCCGTGGTAGAGGAGCACCGTGACGGCCAGGAGCAGCAGGAGCACGACGGCCCAGAGCGCCAGCATCGACCTCCCGCACACCGAGACTAGTTAATCTGCGCTCGGGGACGTCCGGCGGTCGAGGGCGATGACGGCCGTCCAGCACCCGCGCCTGAAGCCGAACGTGCTCCAGGATCGGGAGTATCAGGCGAACATCGCGAAGGTCGCGGTCGATCGCAACACCCTCGCCATCCTGCCGACCGGTCTCGGCAAGACCGCGATCGCCCTGCGCGTGATCGCCGAGCAGCTCCGGCGGCATCCCGATCGGTCGATCCTCTTCCTGGCCCCGACCCGTCCCTTGGTCGTCCAACACGCTCGGTCCGTGGCGGCGTCGATCTTCGGCCCGCCTCCGCTGACCCTGACCGGCGCGATCACGCCGGAGCGACGCGCCGAGCTGCTGCACCCTCCCCAGATCGTGGTGGCGACCCCGCAGGTGATCGCGAACGATCTGCTCGACCGCGGGTTCCGGCTGGACGGGTTCTCGACGATCATCGTGGACGAGGCGCATCGGGCCGTCGGGGACTACCCGTACGTCGCCATCGGCCGCGCCAACCGCGCGGGGCCCCACGCCCGTGTCCTCGCCTTGACCGCCTCGCCGGGTTCGAGCAAGGAACGGATCGAGGAGGTGTGGTACAACCTCGACATCGACCATTTCGAGTATCGCACCGAGCGCTCCCCGGATGTCCTGGCGTACATCCACGACATCGGCGTCGAGACGCTCACGGTCCCCCTCCCGGTGGAGATGCGCCATCTGGCGATCCTGCTCAAAGCCGCGGTCGCCCGGCAGATGGAGGTGCTGCGCCACTACGACCTTCTCCCTCCCGGCGAGACGTCGCGGCGTTCGTTGCTCGCCGTGGGGGAGCAACTCCACCGCCAGATCGTCGTGGACCGCGCGCGGGGCGAAACGGCATCCCCGGGTCTCTGGGCGGCGGTCACGGCCCAAGCCGCGGCG
>JBEKEW010000108.1:0-4923 GCA_050013635.1 Thermoplasmata archaeon
GCCCTCGACGATGAAGTGCCTCCAAGATAGCTCGAAAGCTATCGGGGGTGAACGCGTCCAGCAGCTCGTTGCCGATCCAATACGCCTCGACCACGCGTTCGTCGAAGGGGTCGAGCCCGTGCTGCGTGCCGATCGCCTGAAGATACGGCATGAGGGCCTCGAATCCCTCGAGCGCGCGTCGGCTCTCGGGGCTGCCCCGGCCGCTGACGATCGCCCCGTAGAGGAGGGACTCGGCCCGCGCCGGACCGCAATAGTTCAGCCGGTTGGTGGCGATGCTGAACCTCGCCGCGAGCGGGATGCCGTCGTCCATCTCAGGTGGAGGGGCGGAACCAGGCCGAGGAACGAACGTATTCCCACGTGGAGCGGAACGCGTGCGTCCCGACCGCGACCACCACACCTCCGGCGATCGCGACGGCTCCCACGACCTCCAGGATGGTGAACGACGAACCGGCCACCGCGACCGAGAGCAACCACGTGATCGGGAAACCGAGGACCAGCACGGCACTCGCCACTCCGAGGTCCACGTGTTGGAGGCCCGCGTACCACGCCGCACAGAAGGCGGTGAGCAGGATCGCACTGATGACGACCCAGGACCACTGGCCCCCGTTGAGGGTGCCCACGGCCGAGAACTGGGCGGTCGCTCCCAGGTAACAGATCAGGAAGATCGCGCCGAACCCCATCCGGCCGAGCGCGACGGTCCCGCTCGGTAGATCGCGGAGGGTCCGCTTGGAGATCGTGTACTCGACGGCCCAAAGCACCGTCGCGGCGAGGACGAAGAGGGAGCCATCCGTCCACACCGGCGATGTGAGCGACAGCAGGAGGAGGTCTCCGCCGAGGAGGAGCGTGACGACGAGGACGATGCGCCAGTGGAACCGCTCCTTCAGGTAGAAGATCCCGAAGACGGTCGCGAAGATGAAGAGCGTCCGGTAGAGGAACGACGCCGTCACGCCGCCCCCGTTGACCGTGGCAAGTTGGAGCCCGTAGAAGAACAGGAGGAAGGGGATCCCGCCGCCGACGATCCCGATCGTCACGAGGCGCGCCCAGTCCACGCGCCGAAGGGTCGCCCTCGGGACCCCGAGCGTCGTCACGAAGGCGAGCGGCACCAGCATCAGGGCGACCATACCGTTCCGCACGGTCACGAACGCATCGGAGTTCGTCCCACTGACCGCATAGATGTTGACGAACGTCGACACCCCACTGATGAGGGCCGTGAGGAGGACGAGCAGCAGGCCGAGACCCAGTAGCTGCGTGGACCGACGCACGGGGGTTTCTCCCGCTTCCATGGTACGATACACCGAGGCCATGCCCCTTTATGGAGCCTTCGTGAAATCGTCTGAACCACGGTCGCTCGGGCCGGGTACAAGGTCGCGGAAGTGAGCCCGGGAAACGCTTTACGGAGCCTTCGCGGGGGAGCGATTCTCGGTTACGGTGCGAGGCGGGCCGCGAGCTCCTGGGTGTACCGGAGCGTCTCTTGGGCCTCGGCCTCGCTGAGGCGCCGGATCGCGAACCCGGCCTGGACGATCACGTAGTCACCGACCCGGGCCTCCGGTACGTAGATGAGCTGGGCGGGCTTGGTCGTGGGACCAAAGTCCACCTGGGCGACGGGGAATTGCGGGTCGCTCGCGGAGATGCTGACGATCCGGCCCGGGGTAGCTAAGCACATCGTTCGAACGGCCGGACCCCCTTATGAGGCAGGCCCCGCCCCTTCATGAAATCGTCGGGCGCCGGGGGGACCTGGGGAAGGATCCTCGAGAGAATCGGTGACATCCACGTGGGTGATCACGATCCCCTGGGCCCGGGGGTCGTCCAGATCGGAGGAGAACTGGATCTCCAGACCGGCATGTTCGGCCGGTGTTCCCTCGACCGTACCGTCCCAGCGGGTCCGCAGGGTCTCTTCCGAGACGTGGGCGAGCGCACCCACCCAGAGGGCCACCCGGGAGATCCGTTCGACGTGCTCCCGCCGAGCGATCTCTACCAGGTTCCTTCGCAGATCGCGCAGGAGTGCTTCCTCATGCATGGGGCGCACCTCGCGAGGCGGTCCGGTCCGTGCCTTCCGCGTGGAGTCGGATCTCGTTCTCGATCTGGAAGGCCACCGTCTCCAGAGCGCCCGCGACCGGTCGGGAGAGGCTCGCGCCCGGATCGAAGTTCGCGGCCTCGATCCCGTAGAGAACGAGGCGTTTCGGAAGCCGCTGGAGTACCTGCCCGAGCGCGACGGCCTGGCCGAGGGAGACCCCGTGGCTGGACGTGGCCGTGAGAGCGGTCGGGAGGGGCTCGGAGCCGATCTCCATCCGGAGGACGGCGCCCGGCGGTCCACCGGCCTTCACGGCGTCCACGACCACGACCAAGTCCCGTCCGCTCCAGAGGTCGAGTAGTTCGGTCCCCTCCGCATCTCGCTCGAGGACCGAGACGGACGGTCCGAGCCGGGTCCGAAGGAGGCGGGCGACGAGCAGCCCGCAGGCATCGTCGCCCCGATTCTCGTTCCCCAACCCGATGACCATCGGCGGCGTCGTCGACGGGTCGAGGGGGGTCCTCCCCCCCCTCCCGGCCATCGGGTCAGTCTCGGACGATGTCGAGGTTGAGGAAGTGCGTCGCGCAGGAGATGCACGGGTCGTGGTTGCGGACCGCCCGTTCGCACGCGGCGGTGAGGGGAGCGTCCTCGAGATCGAGCGAGCGCACGACGACGCTTCTCACGTCGTCCTCGATCCGCTTCTGGTTCTGGGACGTGGGCGCGACGATCTTGGCGTCTTGGATGAGCCCCGCGGCGTTGAGGCGGTAGCGATGGTAGAGCATTCCCCGCGGTGCTTCCGTGATCGCGACGCACGCGTCCGTCTCGAACGGTCCCGCGGTCTCGACCCAGGGTCGGGCAGGGGGCCGGTAGCCATCGATGATCCGGAGCGCGTCGTCGCACGCCTGCACCGTCTCGATCGCGCGGACCACCACGCTCCGATACGGGTTCCGCACGACCGGCTCGAGACCGACCTCGCGAACCATGGCGGCCGCGCGGGGGCCGAGGCGGTCGTGGTTGAGCGCATAGCGCGCCAGCGGGCCGACGAGATACGACCCGCCATCCCGGCGCACCGAGTGGAGCGCGTTGGAATGAGGGACATGGACCTCGTGGAACTCCTCTTCGAACCGCGCGGCCGGGATCCGGAGCCCTCGGCTCGAGACGATCTCCCCCTCGTTCATCGGGTACTCGTCGGGATGCCGGAGGCTGACGAACTCGTAATCCTCCTCGATGGATGGGAACGTGAGGCCGGCGGTGAACCGGACGGTCTCCTCGGCGAGGCCGAGCGCGGCCTCGAGCTGGGGCCGGATGCCCTCCAGCTCCTCCCGCGCGGGGCACCGGTAGAACCCGCCGACCCGGACGTTGACGGGATGGATCTCGCGCCCTCCGAGCAGGGTCATGAGCGCGTTACCGGCCTTCTTGAGCTCGAGCCCCCGCTTGACCTCCGCGGGGTGGTCCTTCGCCAGGTGGATCGCATCGGGATATCCGAGGAAATCCGGGGCATGCAGGAGATAGATGTGGAGGGGGTGGCTTTCGATCCATTCCCCGCAGTACAGCAACCGTCGGAGGGCTCGGATCTCCGGCCCCACCGTGAGATGCAGGCCCCGCTCCATGGCGTGGCAGGCGCTCATCTGGTAGGCCACGGGACAGATCCCGCAGATACGGGCCGTGATGTCGGGCGCCTCCATGTACGAGCGCCCGCGCAAGAACGCCTCAAAGAACCGCGGCGGCTCGAAGATCCGCAGCTCGACCTCCTCGACCGTCCGGTCGTGGATACGGACCCGCAGAGCGCCTTCGCCCTCCACGCGCGCGAGGATGTCGACCGCGAGCGTGCGCTCGGTCATGGGGCCCCCACGGCCGCGTCCTCGGCGCTCGCGGCGCGGAACGCCGGCGCATTCGCATTGAACGATCGATAGAAGCGGCGCACGGCGGGTCGGTCCATGCCCAGCTGGAGGAGTTTGCCGGTGAGCGACGGCGCGTTGGGGGTGTCCTGCGGGCCGAAACACCCGTAGCATCCGCGGTGGAACGCTGGGCAGATGGCACCGCACCCCGTCTGGGTGACGGGGCCGAGGCAGGGGGTCCCGTGCGCCACCAGGACGCAGACGTTACCGCGTCGCTTGCATTCGAGGCAGACGCTCTCCGTCGGGACGTTGGGCTTGCGCCGGCCCAAGAAGGCGGAGAGGACCTCCACCAGCTGGGCCTTGCTGATCGGACAGCCCCGGAGCTCGAAATCGACGCGGACGTGGTCCTGGATCGGGGTGGAGGTGGCGAGGGTCCGGATGTACTCGGGATGCGCGTAGACGATCTGCTGATACTCCTTCACGTCGGCGAAGTTGCGCAGTCCCTGGATGCCGCCGGCCGTGGCGCAGGCGCCGATCGTGACGAGCACGCGGGATTGGGCTCGGATCTCTTGGATCCGTTGCACATCCTCGGCCGTCGTGACCGACCCTTCGACCAGCGTGAGGTCGTACGGGCCTTCCACATAGGCGCTGGACGCTTCGCGGAAGTCGGCGATCTGCACCCGGCTCGCGATCGGGAGCAGTTCGTCCTCACAATCGAGGAGCGTGAGCTGACAGCCATCGCAGGAGGCAAACTTGAACACCGCGATCTTCGGGAGGGTGGGGCCGGGCATGTTAGAGCTCCCGGACCGCGAAGAATCGTTCGATGTCGTGATAGCGGAACACGGGTCCGTTGCGGCAGACAAAGTCCGGACCCAACTGACAGTGACCGCAGATCCCCACGGCGCACTTCATGTTCCGTTCGAGGGAGAGCCAGATGGACTCGGACGGGATCCCCCGCGCGACCAGCGCTTGCGCGGTGAGCTTCATCATGATCTCCGGGCCGCAAAGGAACGCCCCGGTCCGGCCCGGCTCGAAGCGCGTGTCGGGGAGCCGGGTCGTCACCACGCCGACATCCCC
>JBEKEW010000109.1:0-4882 GCA_050013635.1 Thermoplasmata archaeon
ACTCGAAGCGGGCCGGCCCCGGGGCCCCTTCGCGGTAGGGCGAACCGAGAGTCGGGGTACCGTTAAGGGCCCCGGTCGCGTCCGCCTCCGCAGGGGACGATGACATGACGACGACGGCTCCGGAATACGGGCTCTTCATCGGCGGAACGTGGACCTCGCCCGCAGGAGGGAGCCGCTTCCAGACGATCAATCCGTCCACCCGGGAGCCGGTCGGCTCGTTCGTCTCGGGGACGCCGGCGAACGTCACGGCGGCGGTCGACGCCGCCCAGGCAGCGTTCCCGAAGTGGCGCGAGACCCCCGCACCCGTGCGTGGAGACCTCCTCTTCCGGGTCGCGGCGATCCTGAAGCGCCGCAAGGAGGAGCTGGGCCGGATCGTGACCCGGGAGATGGGCAAGATCATCGCCGAGGGGCGCGGGGACGTGCAGGAGTCGATCGACTTCGTCGAGTACATGGCGGGCGAAGGCCGGCGCTTGGCCGGGGAGACGGTCCCGTCCGAACTGCGATCCAAGTTCTGCATGACGATCCGCCAGCCGAAAGGTGTGGTCGCCTGTATCACCCCCTGGAACTTCCCGACGGCGATCCCGAACTGGAAGATCGCGGCCGCGCTGATCTCGGGCAACACGATCGTCTTCAAGCCGGCTTCGAGCACCGCGGGCTGCGCGGCCGAGGTTGTGAAGGCCTACGAGGAAGCCGGGATCCCACCCGGAGTACTGAACTTCGTCACCGGATCCGGAGGGGTCGTCGGAGACGCGCTCGTCTCGGATCCCCGGATCCGGACGATCTCCTTCACGGGTGGCGTGGATACGGGCCGGGATGTCTACGTGAAGGGCGCCCAGGGTCTCAAGATGGTCCACCTCGAGCTCGGGGGCAAGAACCCTGTGATCCTGATGGAGGACGCGGACTTGCACCTCGCGCTCGACGGGGTGCTGTTCGGAGCGTTCGGCACGTCGGGACAGCGGTGCACCGCCACCAGCCGCCTCATCCTCCACGAGAAGATCTACGACGAGTTCCTCGGCATGCTACTGGAGCGGCTCCGCAGGTTCCCGGTCGGCGACCCCCTGGATGCCGCGATCGAAATGGGCCCCGTCGCCTCCGCGGACCAGGAACGCAAGATCCTCGAGTACATCGAGATCGGCAAGAAGGAGGCCACCCTCTTGACCGGGGGCAAGAAGCTCCGCGGCGGCCCCTACGACCGCGGCTTCTTCATCGAACCGACGATCTTTGCGACGCGGCACGGCACGCGCATCTCGAAGGAAGAGATCTTTGGGCCGGTACTGTCGGTCCTGCGCGTGAAGGACTACGAAGAGGCCGTCCGGGTGGCGAACGACGTCGTCTACGGGCTCTCCTCCTCGATCTACACACGGGACGTCAACCGCGCCTTCCGGGCGATCCAGGAGCTCGAGGCCGGGATCACCTACATCAACGCCCCGACGATCGGCGCCGAGGTCCAGCTTCCGTTCGGCGGGGTGAAGAACACAGGCAACGGGGGACGGGAGGCGGGAAGCGTCGCGATCGAGGAGTTCACCGAGATCAAGACGGTCTTCGTGGACTTCTCGTCGAAGCTGCAGAAGGCCCAGATCGACGTCCCCTCGTTCCCATGAGCTCGTTCCGTGCCTCGGACGACGCGCTCGACCGGGAGATCGCCACGCTGGAGGCGATCTCGCGCGTCCGGCTGCGACGCTACGCGCGGGAGATGCGCGACCTGGACCGGGACCTGAGCGAGATGCGCCGGGAACGGGCTCGGCGCCGCGCCGCCGCAGGGGAACTCGCCTCCGAGGCCGATCGCACGATGGTCGAGTCGACTCAATAGGGCGTCGTTCGCGCCGGATTGTCGAAGTTCGTCAGCAGCATCTGACCCCGGCTGCGGGGTCGGCCGAGGGGCGCGAGCAGCGGGTCCTCCTCCAGGGCCGGCAGGGTCTCCGCGATCGGCACGTCGACGATGATCTCCCGCGTCCGGCCGCCTCGGCCGCGCGACACGATCGTGGCCCGGATCAGGCCGAGCGCCTCCAGGTCGGAGAGGTGGTTGGAGACGCTGCGCGCGTGGAGCGGCTGGAGTCCCAGCTTCTGGGCCAGCTTCGCGTACCCTTCGTAGACGTCCCCGGTGAGGACGCCCGTCCGACGGCGTTCGTACGCTTGGAGGATCGCGTACAGCAGGATCTTGCAGTGCGTGGGGAGGGTCCGGCAGCAGTCGATGATGACATCCTGCTCGAGCCGGTTCTTCGCCTTGACGATGTGATCGGGCGTGATCCGCTTGGCACGATCGCGCTCGGCCATCTCGGCGCCCAACCGGAGCAGGGCGAGCGCTCGACGGGCATCCCCGTGCTCCAACGCGGCGTACGCCGCGCAACGCTCGATGACCCCGGGATCGACGACCCCTTCGCGGAACGCCTCCTTAGCCCGCTCGCGGAGGATGTCCTGGAGCTGGAGCGCGTCGTACGGCGGGAAGAGGATCTTCTCCTCGTTGAGGCGGCTGCGGACGCGGGCATCGAGGTTGTTGGTGAACTTGAGATCGTTCGATATCCCCACGATCACGAGGCGGGCGTTCGCGAGCTCGGTGTTGATCTGGCTGAGCGTGTAGAGGACGCTGTCCCCGCTGCGCAGGACGAGCCGATCGATCTCATCGAGCACGAGGATCACCGTGCGGGTCTTCGCGTCCATCAATCGACGCATCGCCGATTGGACCCGATCGAGCGACCAGCCCGTCGGGATACGGTCGGCCTCTTTGACGGCGAACGTGTTGCCGGCCATTTGCAGGAGGCTGTACGGGGTATCGATGTTCCCGCAGTTGATGTAGATGAACGCGATGTGGTCGGCGATCTCGCTGCGGCGCTCCATATCCTGACGGACCTGCGCGACGACCGCGGTCTTGCCGGTCCCGATCTTGCCGTAGATCAACAGGTTGGAAGGGAGATCGCCCCGCAACGCCGGGGCGAGGACCTCGGCGACCTGGTGGATCTGGTGTTCCCGGTGCGGCAGGCGGCTCGGAATGTACGAATCTCGGAGAACTTCCCGGCGACCTTTGAACAGCTCCCCCTTCACTTCGAGCAGCGAATCGAACACGGCCGACGCGTCGCTCGCGGGCGCGGTCGGGGGCGGCGCACCGCGATCGGATCCCGCCGTCGCCCCGCCTCCGCGCGCGGGGTTCCGGACCTGCGGGAGTGCCTCGTTGGCAATTCGGGTGGTTTGAGGCCGGTCCGGCGTTTCCGCCGGCCGGCCTTCGGGAGTCAGTGATGGCACCGTCTACGCCTACCCGGGCCTCGGGCAACGCCGCGGAGGGAGGCGAGCCATATCTACCTTTTCCTCCCGATCACGATCCTCGAACGCATCCTGCCCCCGTTCCGTCAGCGGGAGCCCCGAAAGCACCTCCGAGGACCTTCGAGCGGTCCCATCCGCCGTCCCGGTCCCTGGGAGCACGCTCGGAGCAGGGAGGAAGGGGTTCGGACCCGACGGGGGTCCTCCGCGTCGGACGCGATGCGCCGAGCCCGCGATCACGTCGGTGGGGCGGGCTTCTGGGCCCCGCCGCGACCGCGCATCATGAGCGCAACCACGATCACGATGATGATGATGGCGATGATGACGATCACGGCCACGATGATGATCCAGGTCATGGTCGAGATCCCGCTGGAGCTCGACGTGGAACTGAACTGAACCGCCACCACGGTGGTCGGGCTCGCCCCGTTCACGACGACGATGCCGGTCGTGGTGTTCGAGCCTGCGGATTGCGTGGTGTACGTATACGTTCCGTTCTGCTCCTGCAGCGAGATCGTCGGCGTGGTCGAGCTCACGGTCAGGGCGCCCACGGTGACATTCCAGAGCGTTCCCGAACTCAGGCCGGTCGCCTGGAACGTAATGGTGTACGTTACCAGAGTGTAGGTGACGGATATCCCCACGTTCGCTCCCGCGACGTTCGCGCTCCCCGAAACGGCGGTGGAGTAGTTCCGCACGGTTCCCACCGCGTAGGCGTACGAGCCGTTGGGGATCGTGAATCCGATCGTGGAAGTGGTCCCCGAGTGGAGCGTTCCGTTCAGAGTGACCGACCACGAGGTTCCGCTCGGAAGGCCCGTCTCACTGAACGTCACCCGGTAGTTGAACGTCGAGTACGTGTAGCTCACCGTCTTCGGAGCGCCCGCCACCGCGAACGTCCCGTTCGTGCTCGTCGTCGCATACCGCTTGTTCGCGTTCGCGACACCGTACACATACGTCCCGTTCACCAGACCGAGCGTCGCCGTCCCGGACGTCGTCACGAGGCCCGTCTGGCCCGTGATGTTGACGTACCACGGCGTCCCGCTCGGCAGGCCCATCTCGCTGAACGTCACCAGGTAGCTGAACGGACTGTAGGTGTAGCCGATCGTATTCGACGCGCCCGCCACGGCGAACGTCCCGTTCGTGCTCGTCGTCGCATACCGCTTGTTCGCGTTCGCGACATAGTACCCATACGTCCCGTTCACCAGGTTGATGGTGACGCTCCCCGACGTCGTCACGAGGCCCGTCTGGCCCGTGATGTTCACGTACCACGACGTCCCGCTCGACAGACCGGTCTCGCTGAACGTCACCGTGTAGGTGTACTTCGTGAACGTGATCGAGGGGATCGTTACCGGCGAACCTGCTACACCGAAGCTCCCCGTCCCCGGGCTCGGGTGATACAACTGGCCGTTCGCCGCCACCGTGTACGTGTAGCTCCCATTCTGCAGGTTGAGCACCGCGTCCGTCCCCGTCTCACGGAGGCTCGTGACCACTCCCACCGAGTTCGTCACGTTCACATACCACGCCGCGCCGCTCGGGAGACCCGTCTCGCTGAACGTCACGGGCAGCGTGTATGCTGTGAATGCGATCGTCGGACCCGTCATCGAGGAGCCCGCTACCGCGAAGCTCCCACTCCGAG
>JBEKEW010000110.1:0-4869 GCA_050013635.1 Thermoplasmata archaeon
AAGTTCGCCTCGGGAGCGTCGTCCATGCCCCCCGATAGACGAGGCCGGCTATAGTACCTCGGTTCGAATTCACGTCAGAGCTCACGTCAGGGATTCGGAGGAGCTGTGCAACACGCTCCTAGTGCGGGCCGAGCCACGGCAGGCGCTTGCCGAGAAGCTCGACCAGGGCCCCGTCGAGCTCGGGCGTCTCGGGTTGATCGGCCAGGGCTCGCACCTGCGTGCGCTCGTTCGCGGCCGGGCTGATGTCCTTGCCGAGCGACAGCCGAGGGATCGTAGAGGATAGGACGGCCTCGAGGTCGCGCTCCGTCCGGCGCACCTCGATCCCGAGCCGGCCGTCCTCGCGAACATACGGTCCCTGCGAGGCGGGGGCGCCGGGAGCGGTCCACTTCTCGAGGAAGGAGCCGACGCGATCGAGGCCCGCCGGGGGACCGTCCTGCACGCGAACGCCGCTCAGTCGCCCGTGGGCGACCTCGATCAGGACGAGGAGGGCGTTCGGTCCTGCGGCGCAGGCGGAACCGACGACCTCGAAGCCCGCGCGTACGGTCTCCTCCGCGATCGCCCGCTCGGCCTTGCGCAGCTGCGGATACAACGTGTCGTCCACGAGCGTGGGCCGTGGGACCTCGACGACCGCCACGTGGGTGCCGCGTCGGGCGACGCCCGCGAGCGCCTCCGCGAGGGAGAGTCGTCGAGGGGTCGGCAGTTCGAACCACTCTTCCGACGGGTGGGCGAGGTAGGCCGCGGCTCCGAGGATGAAGAGCGCGAGGTTGCGTCGCGAGAGCGCGCTCGCGACGTTCCGGTTCGGATCGACCGCATCCGGCAAGATCAGCGCGACATCGGGGGGAAGGCGCGGGGGCTCCTGACCCGGCGGGCAGAGCCGGACCGGGATCCGCCAGACGCGGGCGGCCTCGAGGAGCGCGTGCAACGTTCCGAACTGGAGGAGAACGAGCTCGACGAGGTAGCCGGAGAACCCCTCCGTGCGCGCCTCCGAGCCGTAGATCCCGAGGGACCGGAGGAACAGCTTCGTGAGGCGGACCTCCGAGACGATGCTCGGGGTCTGGTGCGCGCGCAGGAACTCGTCGTGGAACGGGGTCCGATCGACCGCGGAGAGGGGTTTCGCGGGGTCGCTGATGGAGTACCCGGGCACGACGTCGACGACGTATCCTTGGAACTTGCCTCGGAGGTAGGGGTGCTCGGCGTACTTGCGCTCGGGGTTCGTCAGGATCGCCCCCGCGAGGGCGAGTCCCTCCTCTTCCAGCTTCGCCCGGGGGAGCTCGGGCGGGAAGAGGAGGAAGAAGTCGATGTCCAAGCGATCCCGGAGGAACGTACCCCGCGCGGCGCTGCCCGCGACCAGGGCCCGCACGAGCGGGCTGTGCCGACCCTCGGCGACGTGCTGGACCGCCCGTACGAGATCGGCCCGCACGTGCGCGACGTGCGCGAGCTCCTCCGGCGTCGGCGTGATCCGTTCGCGCACCCGCGTCTCGATCCGCTGCGCCGTCGCCGCAGAGCTCTCGCGAGATCGACCAGCGGGCATGATCACAGCGGGCACCTTCCGCGCACTTGAAAGCTTGGTCGGACGGGCTCCGAGGTGGCGTACTGTTATCGGCGGGCGCCGCGCTATGAACGGGGCGCCCGGAACCATGGCCCACCTCGCCACTCTCTACGAACCCCTCCCGGATCGGAAGGTCCGCTGCACGGCGTGTGCGCGCTACTGCGTCATCCCGGAAGGCTCGCACGGGTTCTGTTTCGTCCGCAAGAACGAAGCGGGGCAACTCCTCCTCCTTTCGTACGGGCGTGCGACCGCGATCCAGGTCGATCCGATCGAGAAGAAGCCGCTCTCCCACTACCGGCCGGGGACCCGGGTGCTCAGCATCGGGACCGCAGGATGCAACTGGCGCTGCCAGTACTGCCAGAACGCCGAGATCTCCCAGGAACGGGAGATCGTCGGCCGCTCGCTTTCCCCGCCGGCGGCCGCGAGACTCGCCCAACGCTACGACTGCCAGGGGGTCACGTTCACCTACAACGAACCGACGATCTTCATCGAGTACGCGCTCGATGTCATCCGAGAGGCCCGACGGGCGGGCCTGTTTGCGAACTTCGTGACGAACGGGTACATGTCGCCCGAGGCCGTCCGCGCGATCGGTCCTCACCTGGATGCGGTGAGCGTCGACTTCAAGGGCAGTGGGGAGGCCGGGTTCCTGCGCAAGTACGTCGCCGCGAAGGACGACGCCCCGATCCTGGCGACGATGGAAACGCTGGGCCGGCGTGGGACCCACGTCGAGGTGACGAACCTCATCGTTCCGCGGGTCGGAGACTCGCCGGAGGCGCTGCGCCGGCTGGCGCGTGAGGTCCGCGATCGGCTAGGCCCCGACACTCCGTTCCACTTGCTTCGGTTCCATCCCGACTACAAGATGATGGATCTTCCGGAGACGCCGATCGCGACCCTCGAGGCGCTCCACGGGATCGCCGTCGAGGAAGGGCTCCGGTACGTGTACCTCGGGAACATCTGGGGGCATCCCCTCGAGCACACGTACTGCGCGGCCTGCCACGCGATCGCGGTCGAACGCTACGGGTTCACCATCCATCGCTGGAATTTGGATGCAGAGAATCGGTGCCGCGCCTGCGGCGAGCGGATCCCGATCGTCGGCCGTCCTCCCGATGACTACGTACCGACGTTCGCGACGCCCGTGGCGTAGTGATCCGAGGAGTCTGGATTCACGGACCGACCGGCGGGCGCCCGAGCGCGATTTCGACGACGAAGTGGACCGCTGCGGGGCGCGTGGGAAGAGCTTCACGTCCGCGATCCGGTGGAACGCGAACGGAAGGGCCGCGAAGCGAAGGAGCGTGGCGGCGGTGCGTTCGGGCCCCGCCGCGAGATCGATCGATGTGCCGTCCCGTCGAGGAACTGCCCGGCGGACTCGCATCCAACCGAGACCGAACCGCATCGACGTCGCGGCCGGCCCGCTCTGCGATCGAGGAACCGACGATGCTCTCCCAAGTGGAGCGGGTGCGACGCTCCCCCAGGAGTGGTAGACCCATTCGTCGGGAGTCCGTTGGACCGCGGCGAGATTCATCCGGGGGTGCGCGTAGGGTCCCACGTAGAGCTCTCCCGTCATGTGGTGCCCCCGAAGAGACGAAGAGAGGCAGGGTGGGTCCCTTCCTCCCGCCATCGGGCGGAAGGAGAGATCTCATCCCAGCCCGCTCCCACGCGTCGCCGGGTCCGCTGCGGTGGGTGTAACCTTAAGGTCCTGCCACCCCTAAAGACACCGATGAAAGCGCGCGTCCGAAAGCTCTTCGCGCTGACGGAGCCGAAACTCGACGCGATCGTGATCGCGAATGCGATCGACCCCCACGTGGACGGGAGTTTCTTCTGGCTCTTCGACGTTCCGACCGCCCTGTTCGAGGAGTCGGTTGCCGTGGCCCACCCGGACGGGGAGCTGGACGTCTATGCTCCGGTCCTCGAGGCCGGTTCGGCGAGCGCCGCAGCCAAAGAGGACTCCCACGTAACCGTACACGGATACCGCAACCCGACCGAGCTTGAGAGCGCCCTCCGGGCGTCGCTCGGTTCGGCGAAGAAGCTCGGGCTCAATTATCCCGAGGTCACCGTCGCGAACTACATGCACCTTAGGAGCCTATTGCCCGGCTCCGATTTCGTCGACGTGGGAAGCGCGATGCGCAAGGCCCGGCTGACGAAGGATGCGCGGGAGATCGAGCGGATAGGCAAAGCTGCGGAGATCGGTTCGAAGGTCGCGCTCGAGATCCCGGGGCGACTGAAGGAGGGGATGGTCGAGCCCGCACTGGCGAGGGAGATCACCTACAGCTTGATGTGCCACGGGGCGGATGGAACGTCGTTCCCGACGATCGTCGGGTTCGGCCCCAACAGCGCCGAACCCCACTACCTTCCCTTCCACCTCGCCGGGCCGCGGACCCTACGTTCCGGGGACTCGATCGTCTGCGATTTCGGGGCGTACTTCGGCCGCTACGCGAGCGACATCACCCGGTCGTTCCACTTTGGGCGTCGGGATGAGGAGCTGAAGCGAGTCCACGAGAAGGTCGAGGAGGCCCAGCAGGCGGCGCTGGCGGTCATCCGTCCGGGGGTCTTGGCCAAGGACGTTCACCTGGCGGCGCAGCGGGTCATCGACGCGTCCCCGTGGAAAGGACGTTTCATGCATGTGCTCGGCCATTCGGTCGGCCTACGAGTGCACGACGGATGGTGGCTGGACCTAAGCGTCGACGACCCCCTGGAGGAGAACATGGTGATGACGGTCGAGCCCGGGATCTACCTCCCCGGGCACGGCGGAGTCCGCATCGAGGACGACGTCGTCGTCACGAGGACGGGCTACCGGTTCCTGACGACGGCGCCCCGCGGCTACATCGAGGTTCCGGCGTAAGGTTCGGTCTCCTGACCGAGGGGGCGAGCGTCCCACGGGTCCCCGCATGCTCCAGCCATTGGAGTTCGACCTCATCCCCCGCGGCCCATCGTCGCCCTCGTTCGAGGACGCCGAAAGCGTTGGCGTGGAGGAGAGCGTTCATCCGAGCGACCCCCCACGGGAGCGGGTCCGCTTGGCCGTCGTGCACCCGGAACAGGTAGGTGCTGTCCATCCGGTGGTCGACCGTCACCGCCTCGGAGAGCTTCGCGCGGTCGAAGCGGCGGAGCTCACGACCCGCCATGCGCCCGACGAGGTGAAGGCCGTGCTCGTGGGTGGTCGCCACCGCCGACACGATCTGGCCGGGGAGGACGAGCACCGGGGTCCCCTCGACGAGGGCGACCGCCCCGCGCTTGATCACGTTCGCCTGGACCCCTTCGAAGAGGATCTCGCCCATCTCCGAAAGGGCTTTCTTCGTGACGTCCCGCCGTCCCACGGAGGCGCC
>JBEKEW010000111.1:0-4861 GCA_050013635.1 Thermoplasmata archaeon
ATTGGTGCGCTGGTCGGGTACGTGATCTGGTTCGTCGACCCGATCTCCCCGCTGATCTGCGCCGCGCAGGGCGGGACCAACTGCGCTCCCGCAGTGAACCCGCTCACGACCCCGGGCGGCGAGCAGTCGTTCGGGTTCGCCCTCGCCCTCATGTTCCTGATGGCCGCGTTGATCTTCCACATCGTCGATCGGACGTACCGGGTCTGGCCGTTCGGCCGGCGGGTCACGCCGCCGGCCCCGGGGCCGATCACCACCGACTCGACCGCCCGATTCCTCCGGATCGCCCTCGTCCTCGCGGCGGCGGGTACCTGCAGCTACCTACTCGGGAACTTGGTCCTCACATGAGCGCGCGGGGGCGGTAATGGACGCGACCACGACCTACATCGTCGTCGGGCTCATCTCGGCGTTCACGGCGTTCGCGGTGATCTTCCTCAGCTACCGGGGAAGCTGGTTCGTGCGGACCGCGAAGCTCTGGCTGCTGACGACCGATCACAAGCGGATCGGTCTGATGTACATCGCGACCGGCATCACGTTCTTCTTCATCGGCGGGATCTATGCCGTCCTGATCCGCACGGACCTCGGCTTCGTCCAGGGTCTCGGTCTCGACCCGCAGACGACCCTGGGCATCACGCCGGACGTCTACAGCACGCTGTTCACGATGCACGGCGTGCTGATGATCTTCATGTTCATCATCCCGACCCTCGCCGGGTTCGGGAACCTGCTCGTGCCGTCGATGATCGGCGCGAAGGAGATGGCGATGCCCAAGATCAACGCCATCGCGTTCTGGTTGATCCCGCCCGCGGGCGCGATCCTGATCCTCTCCAACGCGTACGCCGGCTGGACCGGCTACGTGCCCCTGTCGATCCAGCCGTACGGCCCGAACCCGTACGGTCTCGACTACTGGGTCCTCGGGCTGCACATCCTCACGATCTCGTCGATCCTGGGGGCGGTCAACTTCCTGGTTACGATCATCAAACATCGGGCGCCCGGGGTCGAGTACTGGAACATGCCCCTGTTCGTCTGGTCGATGCTGATCAACTCCGTCCTCCTCCTATTCGCCCTCCCCTCCCTCTCGATCGCGCTCACGTTCGTCCTGAGCGATCGGAACTTCGGCACCCACATCCTCGCGAGCGTGAACGGCACCCCGCTCGGCGGTGCGCTCCTCTATCAGAACCTCTTCTGGTTCTTCGCGCACCCCGAAGTCTACATCATGGTGTTACCGGCGTTCGGGATCATCTCGACGATCATTCCGAAGCTCGCCCGCAAGGACATCTTCGGCTACGCGGCGATGGCGATCAGCCTCGGCGCCTTCGCGATCCTCTCCTTCGCCGTCTGGGGCCACCACATGTTCCTGACCGGGATCAACACGGACGTGGCGTTCTTCTTCATGCTCAGCACGATGGCGATTGCGGTCCCCTCCGCGGTGAAGACGTTCAACTGGGTCGCGACGCTCTGGGGAGGCCGGATATGGATGGCCGTTCCGATGTGGTTCTGCTTCGCGTTCATCACGGGGTTCGTGATCGGCGGGTTATCGGGGCTGTATCTCGCATCGATCCCGATCGATTACCTGTACCACGGGACGTACTTCGTGGTCGCGCACTTCCACTACATCCTCCTCGGCGGTACGCTGATGGCGATCTTCGCGGGGATCTACTTCTATTTCCCCGTCCTGACGAAGCGCTGGTACAGTCAGCGGCTCGGTCACATCCACTTCGCGCTCACCTACATCGGGGTCAACGTCCTCCTCTTCCCCATGTTCATCCTCGGCGCGGAGGGGATGCCGCGCCGGGTCTACGACTACCTGTGGGTAGGGAACTTCCAGGCGCTGAACTTCATCTCCACCCTGGGCGCGTTCGTGTTGGGGGTCGGCCAACTGTTCTTCCTGTACAACATGGTCCACAGCTACTACTACGGTGAGCCCGTGGCCACCTCGGACCCGTGGGGCGAGCCGCTTCCGAGCAAGATGACCGGGCCGGTCCCGCTCCCGTCCCCCGCACCGACGCCCGTCCCCGTCTCCGCCAAGTCGGAAGGCGGGGCCTAGGGCCGGTGAGCGGATGCGCGGACACGACCTCTTCCGGTACGCAGGGCTCGCTGCGTTGCTCGCCTGCTACGTGACGATCATCCTGGGGGGCAACGTCATCGCCAGCGATTCGGGACTCGGATGCCCTTCGTGGCCATCGTGCAACGGGACGTTCAACCTCCTTCCGTCCGCCTCGGGGGCGAGCGCCGTGGAGTGGGCCCACCGCGTGAGCGCCTTCTTCCTCGCGGTCGTGATCGTCATCCTGAGCGCCTTCGCCCTCGCGTACGAACGCCGGCGGCCGGTCCTGCTGAAGCTGAGCCTCTTCTCCCTCGCGTTGGTCGTCGCGCTGGCCCTGCTCGGTGGGGCGGTGGTCGAGAGTAGCCTCGACATCTCCCTCGTGCTCCTGCACTTCGCCCTCGCGACGATCCTCTTCGGGGTGCTCCTCGTCCTCGTGCTCCTGTCGAACCTGCGCTCGCTCTCCCGCCGGTGGGTCAACTGGGCGGTGAAGGCCAGCGAGGAACAGGAGTTCGACCCGTACGCTCCCGCCGGATCGGGCGAGCCGACCGACCGGACCGGCCCCACGGGACCCTCTCCCGGCCCGGAAGGCTAAGCGACCGAACGGATTCGCTCGGGTCGAAACACTTCGATGAACGATCCCACCCCTTCCGTATCGGTCCGCCCCGTAACGGGATCGACGGTCGCGGACTTCGTGAGTCTGGCGAAACCGGGGATCACGATGCTGATCGTCCTGGTGGCGATCGGAGGCTTCTTCCTCGCGAACCCCGCCACGATCGACGGGTACCGCCTCCTGCTCCTCTGCCTGACGGGCGCGGCCGCCTCGGCGGGGGCCGCGATGTTGAACCATTACCTCGACCGGGACGTGGACACGCGCATGCGGCGGACGTCGGACCGCCCGCTTCCCGCCGAGCGGATCGCCCCGAGCGTGGTGGTGCTCGTCGCCGGCCTCCTCCTCCTCGGGATCGGGATCGGCGTTGCCAGTGCCTACCTGAACCCCCTCACCGGCTTTTCGATCTTCCTCGGCGGGTTCACGTACGTCGTCGTTTACACCGCCTGGCTCAAACGCCGTTCCAGCTGGAACATCGTGATCGGCGGGTTTGCGGGAAGCGCTCCCGCGCTCGCCGGCAGCGCCGCGGCGGTCGGATACTGGACGACGGGATCGATCGCCTTCGCGATCCTCGTGTTCCTGTGGACCCCTCCGCACTTCTGGAGCCTCGCCCTGATGCTCAAGGACGACTACGCTCGAGCGGGCCTGCCGATGCTTCCCCGGATGGACGACCCTGCGTATTCCGGCAAGGTCGTCGTGATCTCCGCCGCGCTTCTCGTGCCGGCCGCGATCGGGATCGGCTGGTCCGGTGCCGTGGCGTGGCCGATCCTTCTCGCCTTGGTCGCCCTCGGTCTGGTATTCGTCGCCGTGACCGTTCCCCTATGGAGGCGGGTGGATCGCACCACCGCGCGCCGTGGATTCATCTACTCGGGGCCGTACCTGCTCTTCACGATCGCGGCGTTGATCGTGAACGTTCCCCTGGTGCGGCTCGGGCTTCCCACTGGATTCGGCTAGGGTCGTACGGTGCCCGATCGCCGCCCGTCGCGACAGACCTCCCTCATCCCACCGAAGCCTGCACACATTGATCGTCCCCCGACCCCGACCTGGTAGGATTCGGTATGCCTCTTTTCCTAGCCGCGCACCGCCCCTCCGCCGTGCACGGCCCCGCCCAGAACCCCGAGGTGACGCCGATGTCGCCGCAACTCCTGCTCCCCTGCACGGCCGCTCGGTACGGGGCGAAGATCCACGGGGAGGCCGTCGCCAACGGCAAGCACTACCTCTACCACATAGCCGATGCGGCCGACGGGGCTTCCCTCCGCAGTTACCTCGCTCCGTTCGGCAAGGCGGGGAGCCTCGATGTGGTCGGAGCCTCGAGGTAGGAGACCATGGTCGAGCGCGGGCACTGCTAAACCAGGTTACCGCAACGAAACCACGGTCCCCTCCGCCATCGTGCTTATTTCGGCAAGCCTCATGGCACGACCGCATGACGGCACCCGAGCGCCCGGTCGAGTCAGCGGATCACCAGCGTGCGGCCGAGGATGTCCTGAGAAGGCTCGGCTACGCTCGCGTACGACCGGACCTGAGCGATCCCGGGCTTGCCCCGACGTTCTGGGTGCAGGAGGCCGGCGTCCCGCGTCGGACGTGGCCCGTGTTCGTCGAGAGCGCTTCGGCCGAGTGGATCGGTCGGTGGAACACGCGCCCGAAGAGCGGGAGGATGCGGGAGGATCGCGCCATCCTGGTCGTCCACTCGGACCGGGCCGCGGACGAGGCCTGGGACCGGATCTCCCAGGGGAAGCACTCACCAATAGATTCGGAGCTCGCGATCCTGGTCGTGCCCGTGCCGGTGCAAGGCGATCTCGCCCCCCACTGGCACCCGCGGGTCGTCGAACGCAGCGAAATCCTGCGGATCGCCACCGGGGTGGTGGTCGGCATGTTCCGGCGCGCCCAGGAGAGCGAAGGGGTCGCCCAGATCGATTTCGAAGAGATGCTCTCGCTGCTCCGCACGCGGTTCGGGATCGACGTCCACCGCTCGCTCGACGTGCGTTCGGACGAGGAAGCGTTGTTCCTGATCTATCAGATGGCGATGCGGGACGCCTACGCTCCGGGCGACCCCGGCGCGAATCTCCACCTGTTGGTCCTCAAGCCCACGGGCCCGGCGGCCCGCTTGCCCTGGTTCGCCGCGTGAACCCGACCCCCGACGGTAGGTGGAACCCCTCCGGGGGCGGTCGAACGAACGTAGGGATTAAGAGCCGGCTCGCCTCGTGAAGAACACCGCG
>JBEKEW010000112.1:0-4834 GCA_050013635.1 Thermoplasmata archaeon
CCGGAGGACCCACGCCCGCAAGGTGGTCCTCATGCACGGGGACCAACGCGAGGCGCTCCGGGATGCTCTCGCGTCCGAGTTCGAGGTCGTGCTCCCCCAGAACGGGAAGTCGTTCACCGTCTGATCGCGGGACCTCTAGGGCAGGTCGACCCAGAGCTCGTCACCTTCGGCCCGGGTCGGGTAGGTCCGGGCCGCCGGGACCTCTCCCGCGGGCGGCTCGATGCCGAACGGGTCCACCGCGACGGCCCCGGTCTCTACGTCGAACGCGGCCTCGTGGAGGATGCATGTGAGGCGCCGGCCGGAGAGTGTCCCCTCGGCGAGGGCGGCCCCGAGATGCGGGCACTCGCCCTGCAGCGCGCGGACCGGTCCCCCGAAGTTCACCAGCACGATCGGGGTCCCGTCCACGTCGACTCCCACCAGGTCACCGGGGAGGACCTTCGAGGGGGAGACCCCCGTACTTCTCCATGTCATGGCGGCGGCAGCGGTCCGCCGCTAATGAGAGGAATGACGGCCCCGGTACGCGGTGGTGCGGGAACGTTCTTCGTCCGTAGGCTCGTTCCCGTCGTCCGACGGAGGTGTGGGTTCCCGAGGAGGAAGCGTAGCGGCGAGCTGGCGGATCCGCTCCCAGAGCGCGTCGATGCCGTCTCCCGTCGTCGCGGAGACCTGCAGGCGGGGGCTCCCCGGGCGGCGCGTGATATCGGATTTGGTCTCGACCTCGATGATCGGTCGTCCGGGCAGCTCTTCTTTCCACCGGGCGAGCAGCTGTTCCTGTTCCTCGAGCGGGGGGTCGGCCTCCGACGTGGGGTCGAGGACAAAGAGGATCACGCTCGCCACCTGTTCGACCGCCGTCTTGGCTTCGGCCTCCGCCGGGTTCGCCCGATGCGAACGGCCGAGCACCCCCGGGGTATCGAGCACCTGCCAGCGGTCGAAACCCAGGTCGGCATGGCCGACCGCGATCGCGAGGGTGGTGAACGGATAGTCGGCGACCTTCGGGTGGGCCGAGGAGAGTCGCGCGACGAGCGAGGACTTTCCGACGTTCGGGAACCCGGCGACGACCAAGGTCGGTGCTGCAGGGTCGAGCCGGGGCCGATCGTCCCGGTAGCGGTCGATCTCCTTCAACCGCGCCAGATCCGCATCGATCTCACGGACGTGGCTCGCCATCCGTCCGTAGAACCGGCGGACCTCGACCCCCAGCTCGTCCGCACCGGCCGCCCCGTGGACGGCCCGTTCCGAGTCGCGCTGGAGCCCCCGGATGCGGTCGACGGCGCGTCCGACCCGGGTCAGCGAGCGCTCGAGCGTGCCCTCGCCGAAGCGCCGGGCGATCAACGCCCGCTCGAAATCGGTGAGCGGTGGACGCCGGAACCGACGCGTCTCCGTCTGGAGGAGGCGGATGACGGTCGCCGCGCTGCGGACGACCTTGAGCTCGGCCCGATGGCGGTCGCGCTCGGCCTTGGTCCGACCCTTCGGGTTCGAGAGATCGGCGCGGTGGAAGGCGATATCCAGGATCTCGATCGACGCCGGAGGGGGCCGCTCTCCACCGGCTCGCGGGCGACGTTGTGCCGGTCCTCGACGCGCCATCGGATCTCCCTGCTCATCACCCTGCTCTCCCCATAGGCTTGTCTCTCGGGACCGGCGATTCCGTTTCGCGACGCCAACCGATTTAACCCGCGGCCCACTCCTGGCTTTCGGAGAGCTTTCTGTGACGCGCTGGATTCCGGACGACCCGGCGAAGGAGGCCGAGATGCTCCACTCCTTGGGGCTCCCTACGATCGACGCCCTCTTCGAGGATATCCCCAAGGGCGTCCAGATTTCGCGGATGGGGATCGGGCCCGGCCGGACCGAGTCCCAGGTGGTGGGCGCGATCGACAAGATCCTCGCGCGGAACAAGCCGATCTCTCGGTTCTCGAACTTCCTCGGGGGCCGGATCTCCTCCCGGTATCTGCCGGCGGTCGTTGACGCGATCCTGTCGCGCAGCGAGTTCTACACCTCCTATACTCCCTATCAGCCCGAGGCCAGCCAAGGGATGCTGCAAGCGCTCTTCGAGTTCCAGAGCCTCTGGGTCGAGCTGACCGGCCTCGATGTCGCCAACGCCTCGCTCTATGACGGCGCTACGGCCGCCGGGGAGGCGATGCTCCTCTGCCGGCGCATCCATCTGGGCGATCGGTTCCTCCTCCCCGCCAGCCTCCCCTGGGAGGAGAAGAGCGTTCTCGCGAACTACGGTGCCGGGCTCGGCCTGAAGCTCGCCGAGATCCCGTTCGACCCGTCGACCGGGCGGCTCGATCTGGAATGGGTCGACCGCGAGGTGCGCGTGGGGGATGTCTTCGGCGTGCTGGCGGACGTTCCGAACGGGTTCGGGCTGGTGGACGAACGTCTCTTGGACCTGAAGGGGACGGTCGGGACCGTGCCCCTCGTCGTGAGCGCCGATCCGCTCTCCCTCACGGTCCTCCAGCCACCGGGAGAGTACGGCGCCGACATCGTCGTGGGGGAGGGCCAGGGGTTCGGGATGGCCCCCTCGTTCGGGGGACCGCTGCTCGGCCTGATGGCGTGCCGGCACGAGCACGTGCGCCTGATGCCCGGTCGCCTCGTCGGCGCTACCCAGGACGTCCACGGGCGGCGGGCCTACGCCCTGACGCTGCAGACCCGGGAGCAACACATCCGCCGCTCGCGCGCTACCTCCAACATCTGCACGAACGAATCCCTGCTCGCGCTCGCGTTCGTCGTCTACGCGACCAGCGTCGGTCCGGCCCGGCTCGCGCGGCTTCAGACCGATCTCGCGGAGAAGGCCCACGAGCTCGCGGCGTCCCTCGCGGGGATCGATGGCCTGACCGTACCGCGCTTCAACGCACCGTACCTGGGAGAGTTCGCGATGGAGCTCACGCAGGGGAACGCGACCGGGTTCCTGGACCGGATGCTCGCGAAGGGGATCCTTGCGGGGCACTCGCTGTCGGACCCTCGCCCTGCCGCCCGTTCGGGGCCGGAGCTGGTCCTCGTCGCTCCGAGCCAGTCGACGCGGGCGCGCGACTCCCGAAAGTACGTCACGGCGGCCCGGGAGGCGCTCCGGCCCGTCTCCGTGGGGGCGGTATGACGTTCCGGCAAGCCCGCTGGGATGAACCTCCCCTCTGGGAGATCTCTCCCCCGCGAAGCCCCCCATCGGAGGGTCCCACCGCGGTGATCCCGGGGCTCCCCGAGCGATGGGTGCGCACGACGCCCGTCCGTTGGCCCGAGCTCAGCGAGCTCGAGATCGCCCGGCACTACACCCGGCTCTCCCAGATGAATTTCGGGATCGATACCTCGGCGTACCCGCTCGGATCGTGTACGATGAAGTACAACCCCAAGGTCTCCGAGGTGCTCGCGCGCCGCGCGGGAGCGGCGGACGTCCACCCGTACCAACCGGAGAGCACCGTCCAAGGCTCCCTCGAGGTTCTCTACCGACTGGAGAACCTCCTCGCCAAGATCACCGGCATGCGCGAGGTCTCGTTGCAACCGGCCGCGGGAGCCCACGGAGAGTTCGTGGCGCTCTTGATGGTCCGGGCCTACTTCCAGGACCACGGCCAGCTCGAGCAGCGGAGGGAGGTCCTGCTGCCCGACACGGCCCACGGCACCAACCCGGCGTCGGCCGCGATGGCGGGCTTCACGACCCGCGAGATCCCCTCGAAGAACGGGTGCGTCGACGTGGCCCTGCTCCAGGAGGCCGTCTCCGAGCGGACGGCGTGCTTCATGCTCACGAACCCGAACACCGCGGGATTGTTCGAGTCCGACATCATGGCCATCGCACGCACCGTCCACGATTCCGGAGCGATGCTGTACTACGATGGGGCGAACCTCAACGCGATCCTCGGCGTAACGAACCCGGGCCGCATGGGATTCGACGTCGCGCACTTGAACCTCCACAAGACGTTCGCGACCCCTCACGGAGGTGGCGGTCCCGGCGCGGGCGCGCTCGGAGCCGGGGAACAACTGGCCCCGTATCTACCGGTGCCGCGGGTCGCCAAAGCCGGCCGGAAATACCACCTCGACTACCATCGACCGAAGTCGATCGGGAAGGTCAAGACCGGCTACGGCAACTTCGGGCTCGATCTGCGCGCGCTCGTCTACATCCTATCCCACGGCGAGGAAGGGCTCCGCCACGTTTCCCGTCGCGCGGTCCTCAACTCCAATTACGTCGCCGACCGGCTCGGAAGATTCCTGACGCGACCGTTCGGGAAGCTCGTCAAGCACGAGTTCGTGCTTTCGGGAGCCCAGCTGAGGAAGGAGGGAGTCCGGACCCTCGATCTGGCGAAGCGTCTGCTGGACGAGGGGGTCCACGCGCCCACGATCTACTTCCCGTCGCTGGTCGAAGAGTCGCTCATGATCGAGCTGCCCGAGACGGAGAGCCGCCGGGAGCTCGATGCGTTCGTCGCCGCCTTCGAGCGGGCCGTGAAGGACACGCCCGAGCACTTGCGGGAAGCCCCGCACAACCTCTCGGTCGGCCGCGTCGATGAGGTCCTCGCGGCCCGGGAGCTTCGGCTCTCCTGGAAGGATCTGCGCGCGGCCGAGGCGGTCCGCCTCGCTTCGCTACCGCCGGTCCCCGCCGCGTCGCCGACCCCCCCGCCGTGAGCCTCCGTCCGGCCGTCCCGTAGGGGGTCGATAAACCTCAAGCGGGGCGGTTCCGTGGGGCCGGCATGAAGGCTCGCGTGGAGAAGGTCTTTGGTCATCTCGATCCCAAGCCGGAAGCGCTGCTCCTGTCGAACTCGGTCGAACCCCACCTCGATGGGAGCTTCTTCTACGTGTTCGACGTTCCGAGCGGCCTGTTCGAGGGATCGGCGGCGGTCGCGTTCCCGGACGGTAACCTGCA
>JBEKEW010000113.1:0-4806 GCA_050013635.1 Thermoplasmata archaeon
GGAGACGGGCCTGCCGAGCGGTACGTGGACGGTCACGATCAACGGTGTGCCGGTGACGCAGGCGGTAGGGACGGCGGTCACGAGTTCGTTGCCGAACGGGACGTTCGCGTATGCGATCAGCGGCTACGCCGGGTATCACCAGGTGACGATGGGCTACGCGGGAACGGTGACGGTATCGGGGGCACCGTTGACGGAGCCGACGCTGGTGTTCACGCAGGTGACGTATGCGATCACGTTCACGGAGTCGGGCCTGCCGGCCTCGTCCACGTGGGCGGTAATGATCAACGGCACGTTGTACCCTGCGGCGACGGGGAGTTCGATCTCGGCGTCGTTGCCGAACGGGAGCTATGCCTACCTCATCAGTGACTACGCGGGCTACCACCAGACGACGTTGCCTTACTCGGGGACGGTGGCGGCGGGGACAACGGAGCCGACCCTGATGTTCACGCAGGTGACGTACATCGTGGCGGTGAGCGAGAGCGGAGTGAGCGGGGCGCGCTTCTCGATGGCGATCAACGGTGTTGTCAACAACTCCCACGCCACGATCCTCGGCTACGCCGGCCTGGCGAACGGAACGTACACCTACGCGATCACGCCCGTTGCCGGCTACCATCTCACGAGCGCAACGAACCTGGGTTCCTTGAACTACTATGGTCAGTTCGTGGTGAACGGTCGCACGAACAGGACCGACGGGTCCGGGTCGGGCGGAATCATCAACCTCTCGTTCTCCCCGGTGACCTACACGGTGGCAATCACCGAGCACGGGCTGCCGAGCGCCTCCAACTTCTCGGTGACGATCGGGGTGATCACCGAGTCCGGGACGTCCGAACTCCTGTTCCCTGGGCTCGTGAACGGGACGTATAATTACTCGATCGTCGGCGTCGGCCTCGCGGGCTACCACATCTCGAGCGAGAACAACTTGGGCTCGCTGAACTATCACGGGACGCTCCCGGTGAACGGGCAGGCGAACAACACGACCGGGTCGGGCGGGGGGGCTAATGTCACGGTGACGTTCACCGCCGTGAGCTACACGGTTACGATCACCGAAACCGGCCTGCCGAGCGCGAGCTCGTTCCGAGCGACGGTCGGCGGGGTCTTCGAGAACGGAACGGCCACACTCTCATTCCCCGGCCTCGCGAACGGGACCCACTCCTACTCGATCACGGACGTGGCGGGGTACCATGTCACTAGCCAGACGAATCTTGGGTCGCTGAACTACCACGGCGTGCTCTTAGTGAACGGACGTACGAACTCGACGAACGGGAGCGGGCGGGGCCTGACCGCCACTCTCACCTTTACGCAGCTCACCTACAGCCTCACGTTCACGGAGGGTGGTCTGCCATCTGGCACGAACTGGACGGTCACGATCAACGGGACGGCCAAAAGTTCGACCAACTCGACGATCGGGTTCACCGAGCCGAACGGTAGCTACCCCTACCGGGTCACCCCGATCCCGGGGTACATCGCGACGTGGTCGGGTACCGCGACGGTCGCCGGCCTCGCTAGCTCCGTCCCGGTCGCCTTCGTCGTCGCGACCTATGCGTTGACGTTCACCGAGTCCGGGCTCGCCAGTTCCACGAGCTGGACCGTCACGATCTCAGGGACCGCGCACAACTCGACGACCTCGACCGTCGTGTTCTTGGAGCCGAACGGGACGTACGCCTACAGGATCACGCCGATTCCCGGGTATACGACGACGTTGTCGGGCTCCTCTCAGATCTCCGGTTCTGCCGTCGGAGTCAGCGTCGTGTTCGTTGCGGTCACCTACTCCGTGACGTTCACCGAGACCGGGCTCCCCCATCTCGGCCTATGGGGCGTCACGGTCGGCGGCACGTTCGAGAACGCCTCCGCTGGTGCTTCGATCGTCTTCGAACTGATGAACGGAACGTACGCCTACAGCATCGCGGACTTCGCCGGGTACCATCAGTCGACGCTCGCCTACCACGGTTCGCTCACGGTCGCGGGGGCGCCGGTGAGCGAGCCGACGCTCCTCTTCTCCCCGATGGAATACGCCGTGTCGTTCACCGAGACCGGGCTCGCGCCCGTGACCCTGTGGGGAATCACGATCAACGGGAGCCATCTCTCCGGGAGCACGCCTACCCTCTCGGCCTCGCTGCCGAACGGGACGTGGACGTACGTGCTGGACGGGGTACCGGGCTGGCACACGACCTTCCCGTACTCCGGAGGATCGAGCACGCTGGGTCCGATCACCCCCTCCGGGATCTCCGAGACGGTCGCATTCACCTCCGTGAAGTATCTCATCACATTCACCGAGACCGGGCTCTCCGCAGGTCTCGCGTGGGGAGTGTTCGTCAACGGTACGACGACGACGTCGAACTCCTCCTCGCTCTCGTTCACGCTTCCGAACGGAACGTACTCCTACTCGGTCCTGGACGTCCCCGGCTGGCACCTGACGCAGGGCGCGTACTCGGGATCGTTCGGGGTCGCGGGCGCGGCGAAGACCGTGGTCTCGCTCACCTTCGCTCCCGAGACCTACTCCGTCACGTTCGCGGAAAGCGGTCTGGCGGCGGGAACGAGCTGGGCGCTGACCATCCACGGGATCGGGTTCCTCTCCACGGCCGGCTCCCCGATATCGGTGGCCCTCGCGAACGGTACGTACGACTACGCACTCGCGGACGTCGCGGGATACCACCAGACGACGCTTCCCTACGCCGGGACCGTTACCGTCAAGGGCGGAGCGGTGATCGAGCCGACGCTCGTCTTCCTCCGGGCGACGTACCTCGTCACCTTCCAGGAGAGCGGCCTCCCGGCCGGGACCCTTTGGGGCGTCGTCGTGAACGGCTCCCTGATCGTCGCCGAGGCCGGAGCGGAGGTGTCGGCATCGCTCCCGAACGGGACGTTCACCTGGGCGATCAGCGGCATCCCGGGGTACCGCCAGACGACCGTCCCGTACACCGGGACCGGCACGATCGCCGGCACCGCGGTCACCGAGCCGACCCTCGCCTTCCTCGCGGTGGAGTATGCAGTGACGTTTACGGAGACCGGTCTCCCCGGAACCGCCACTTGGTCCGTCACGTTGGCCGGAGTCGAGGAGAGCGCCGCGGCGGGCGTGTCGATCCTCTTCTCGGGGCTCTTCAATGGGACCTACTCCTACACCATTGCCCCGATCGGGGGGTACTCTACGATCGGGTCGGGGACCGTGAACGTCGCGGGAGCCAACGTCACGGTCGCCTCCGTGTTCCGGCTCGTCACCTACACGGTGACCTTCCAGGAGAACGGTCTCAACGGCACGGGCGGCTGGCAGGTGATCTTCAACGGAAGTACCGGGACCGCGTCGTTCGGCAGCCCGATCACCTTCCAGGCCGCCAACGGAACGTACCCCTACTCGATCCCGGCGATCGCCGGCTACACATCGGCCCCGGGAGGCTCGGTCCCGGTCGCCGGGGAGCCGGTCGGCGTGACGATCCCCTTCACGCTCGTGACGTACCCGGTCACCTTTGCCGAGACCGGCCTCCCGGCGGGGACGGCCTGGGGGGTGGTGGTCGCCGGACAGACCTACTCCGGCACGTCGTCGACGATCCAGTTCGCGGTGAGGAACGGGACGTATGCCTACACGATCGTCGACGTCCCCGGCTGGCACCAGGGGAGTGTCCCCTATTCGGGAACGATCGTGATCGCGGGGGACCCGCTCGTCGTGCCGACCCTCGCCTTCGCCGCCGTCACGTATCCGGTCTCCTTCACCGAGAGCGGCCTCCCGGCAGGCAGCGAGTGGGGGGTGACGATCGGCGGGACGACCTCGCATTCGGCGTCGACGGCCTTGGCGGTACGGTTGCCGAACGGTACCTACGCGTACACGGTCGCTCCCCCTCCCGGGTGGCATGTGTCCGGCGGCTCCTCCGGCGCGTTCAACGTCACGGGCGAGGCGCCGGCGCCGATCTCGATCGCGTTCACCGCGATGACCTACCGCGTGTCGTTCGTGGAGAGCGGTTTGCCCGCGGGGACCACATGGTCGGTCACGATCGGTACGGCTACCGTCACCGGCACCACTACGACGCTGACCTTCACGCTCTCGAATGGAACGGTAGAGTATCTCATCGGGAACGTGAGCGGCTGGTCCCCCGGGCTCGGAGGGATCTCCGGGACGCTGACCGTGGCCGGGAACCCCGTCTCCCTCCCCGTTGGGTTCAGCGCGGCGTATGCGGCCACGTTCCGGGAATCCGGGATCGCCAACGGTACGGCCTGGAGCCTTTCGATCTCCACCTCCAGCGCGCCGATCGCCTCCCGCGCGGGATCCACCGCCACCCGGACCTATTACGCGCACACGTCCACGCTTGTCCTTATGCTACCGAACGGTACGTACACCTACGCAGCGACCGGACCGAGCGGGTTCGTTCCCTCCATTCCTTCGCAGTCGCTCTCCGTGGCCGGAGTGCCTTCGACCCCCCCCACGATCGGGTTCGTGGCCGCCTACGCCACCTCCTTCACGGAGAGCGGGCTGCCGGCGGGCTCGAGCTGGAGCCTCTCGGTCCGCGGCACCACGTATGTCTCGAATTCGACCCGGATCGTGATCGATCTCCCGAACGGCACCTTCAGCGTGGCCTTTGCCGGGCCTTCCGGGTACGCTCCCCGCTCGGCCACCGGACTCGTTTCGATCGCGGGCGCCGCCGCCTCCTATACGGTGCCGTTCGCGGCCCTGACCTGGACCGTCTCGTTCACGGAAGCCGGCCTCCCCGCGGGAATGAACTGGAGCGTGACCGTGGGCGGGTTCACCGCGGGAAGCGGCCCCGGGTCGATCGTATTCTACCTCGCGAACGGGACGTACGCTTGGTCGGTGGGACCGCTCCC
>JBEKEW010000114.1:0-4765 GCA_050013635.1 Thermoplasmata archaeon
CGGGATCGCCTCTGCGCGTGCACCGACCGCCGCCGAGCCTGCCCCCGGCTGGCCACCTTCTGTTCGGGTTTCGTTCGCTTTCGACCGGGGCGGGCGCGCGGCACCGGCGGCGCTTGGGCGGCGCGACGCCGAGAAGAGCGGGGGGCAGTCGGCATCGAGATACCTGCGCAGAACGTTCTGCACGGCTATGTACCTCCGGAGCAGATGAAGGGGCGCCTCGTTCCGGGACGGCCTCCGGACCGTCCGACGCCTAGAATCCGGCGAGAAGCTCCTCGATAACGGCGCCGGGGTTGCCGGACGCTGCGACCGCGCTCGCCACGAGGATCCCTTCGCTCCCGAGCTCGATCGCCTTGGCCACGTCCCGCCGGTCGTGGACCCCCGCACCGCAGAGAACGCGCGTCCCCGGCGCGACGCGCCGGACGGCGGCGACCGACTCCGAAACGACCTCGGGACGGGCGCTCGTGACGGAGCGGCGTCCTCCGATCAGCTCGGGGGGCTCGACGGCGAGATACGGAGGTTGGGAGCGCGCGAGACGCCCGGCGTCTCCGGCGTCCCGTGCGCAGACGACGGCGGTGAGGCCGATCTCCGCCAGTCGCCGGACCGCTTCGAACACGGCCTCGCGAGCGAGGGGGCGCTCGGAGTGGTTGACCAGGCTGCCCCGCGCGCCCGAGGCCTGGAGTGCCTCCGGTACCGTGTGACCCGTCCGAGCCCCCGCGTCGACCGGGTCCACGTGCTGGGCGAGCACGGGGATCGAGAGCGTATCGGCGAGATGCCGGAGGTCGGTCGTCGCCGGGGCGATGGCGACCGCGACGCCCGCGGCGTGGCCCGACGCTTGGAGCAACACCCCGAGGCGCTCCGCGCCCGGCCCGAGGGCCGGCGAATAGGACTTCAGGTTCAGGATGAAGAGCGGCGAGCCGAGGAACGTGGGGTCAGTGGTGGGGGCCGGGGTGGATGCGCTTGGGCCGCGAACAGATGGCATACTCGTCCCCGTCGAAGAAGACCTCTCGGTCCGGGTGCTTGCGTTGGAGGTCCGTGATCTTGGAGAGGACGTCCTCGAGGGTCGTGGACTCGTCATTCGGATCGATCCTCAGATGGACGGTCTTTTCCAACCGCTCGGATGCATGTCGAGGACTCGCCATGTCGCACCGAGGCGCTCTCCACACGGAGGCGGGGGCAGATAGAGCTTTGCCGACGGCCGGGGGCGCGGCATTGTCCCGCTTCGATCGCACAATCGAGGCTCCGATCGAGGGACGATTCGCCCTGCACGCGATCCGCGACCGAGGAGAGGGGGCGATCGCCTCCGGCGTTCCCTCCACGGAGGCCCGACCCTTTCCCGGACCCTGGGACCATACCCGACCCCATCGCGCTGACGCCGTTCCAACATCCGCACGCGGACCCGCGAGGCCGAGCACGATCCGTGTGCATTCAGGGGGCCGATCGCCGGACGGTCGTTCTGTTCCGAGCAGGTCCGACCACGGTGCCGAGCCGTCGTTCGCTCGGTGGTTCCAGGGATGGAAGGCGGGTATTGCGGACACCTCCCCGGACCGTCGGGTGGGTCCGCGGCGGCCCGAGCGCACCGCGAAGGATGGGGAGGGGGAACCGAACGACCGCCGGTTGATGTTATGGCGGTAGCTCCAAGACGAGGCGCACCGATTCGCGGTGGTCTTCCAACGGCTCTGTGACCGGGACGCGGATCGGATCGCTCCCGATCTTTCGAGGGCGGCGGACGCCGTCGCTCACGGGACCTTTATGGAATAATGGGAGAACCCCCGGACCCGTAGGGCCCGGGGGAGAATGGGTTCGGGGGATGCCGCTCTACACCGGGAATATCTTCCGACCGTAGGTGTTGTTGGTCAGATGCGCGCTGGCAAGGTACCAGGCGATCAGGCCCGTGATGAAGAACTCGAGCCCCCAGAAGTTCCCGTACCATCCCGGCAAGGTGTTCGAGTTCGCGAGGGTTCCGAAGTCGATCGCCATCAGAATGTACCCTACAAAGAGGAACAGGAAGAACACGGTGGGAACCAACCCGAACTTCGGTGCGCTGAGCAGGAAGGTGAAGGTGACGAGGCACCAGACGATCCCGAACCACATCGCCGCGGCTTCCGCACCCGTCCCGCCGGCTACGGCGGTGGTCACGACCGCGCTGAACGCGAGGTAGAACGCCCCATAGGAGATTATGGCGGTCCCGGAGAACGCATGGCCCTTCCGGAGCGCGATGATCCCCGCGAGGATCATGACCAGGCCGCCGAACGCGACGGCCATCGCGGGAAGCGCGCTACCGCTGTTCCACAGGCCCCCGTACGTGGTGAACGAAACCCCGGCCAGGATCGTCGTCGCCCCAAAGGCCATCCATCCCAGGATAGTGGGATCGGCCCACCATTCCGTGCTCGCACTCGACGTATCGCTCATCGTTCCCCCACCTGCGCAAGCGCAGGATCTCGGTCGGGAGCCATGCGGCGCTTACCTCGGTTTTGGAATAAAAACCCTTGGTTTTCTCGGAAGGTTACTCGTTACAGGACTTGGGCGGCCTCTTTCGTCGAAATTGGCCCTCGCCCCCCCCATGGAGGGTCGACCCGCCAGCTTATTCCTCGTCCCGTCTCGCAGGGACCCGGGGCCATGAAGGACAAGGACGAACTCGCGCGCATCGTCTTCGGCGAGACCGTGGTGGTGCTGATCCGCGACCTTTCGGTGATGAACCCGAACCTCGTCCCGGGCGCCCAAGGCCTCGTGCTCGGCAAGCTCGCGAACTATACGCTCAAGGTCGCTTTCCCCCGGGTCACCGTCGGAGTCGGATGGCAGGATTGCGACATCGTGGAAGGGAGGACCGGCATGCCGACCGACGCCGAGCAGCCGAAGATGATCCCCCGGCCTCGCGCGATGGGCGAAGAGTAGCCGACGGTCGCGCCCACCGTCCGTCGTCGAGGTCGGTTGAGGCTACCGTACGGATCGTCGGGCACCGACGGAACTCGGGCGTCGCCTTCCCGGACCGCATCGGCTCGTCGATCGTCGGGGACGCTCCGCGGAACATACTCCTGGGCAGCGGAGAGCTCGGTCGCGAGATCGCGATCGAGGCGACGCGGCTGGGCGCCGATGTCGTGGCCGTCGATCAGGACGGTCACGCCGGCGACACAGGTCGCCCACCGGCATCACGTCGTTCCGAGGACGGATGCAGCCGCGCTGCGCGCCCGGGTCCCGTGGGAGGCGCCGGACGTGATCGTCCCCGAGATCGAACGGATCGCGGCCGACGAGCCGGTTCGGATCGAGGGGGAAAGCTGGCCGGTCATCCCCCGGGCCGATATCGTGGCCCGGATGCCGGGGTCCACACGAGTGCCGCCGCCCCCGCGGCAGGTTCGCCGTCGGGTGGGATCGCGATCTGGACATGGTGCCACCGTGGCCCGGCGCCGGCTCGGCGGGTCCCGGACTCAGTGGGCGGGTTGCGCCCCTTGGCCTTCGGGTCGACGCACGGCGACCATCATCGCCGCGGCGCCCTCCCATCGTTCCGGGATCCGCCCCAACGCCTCCTCTACCTCGAGAAGATGCGTCCACGCGCGCGGGACGGGCCGAACGGCTGCGATCCGTTCGGGATCGAACCCGAGCGCGGGAGCGACCGCCATCGCCTCGAGCACCGACCAGCCGAGGGGCTGGAACACGCGAACGACCTCGGCGAGCGTCCTCCGTTGGAACGCGTGCTCCTTCTTCGCCCGCTCCTGCACCCGGGAGAACGCTTCGCGCTCGATGCGCGGTAGAACGGCCCCAATCGGGGAGCGAAGGAGCCGTCCCACCGCGGTCGGTGGGAGGCGCGTGAGATAACGAGACCGCTCGCCCCACCCCGGAACGATCTCGATCACGAGGACCCCCCCGGGAGCGACGAGCTCCCCGAGACGCTGCAAGGAGACCGCGAACGGCCTGGGAGCAAAGCCGAGTACGTTTCCGAGCGCGACGACCTCGCCGAACGATCCGTCACGGACCGGCGGCCGGAACCCATCTCCCTTTACCAGATCCGGAGGAGGTCCGCCAGTTCGATCCCCCCCACGCGCGCGGGCCCGCCGTAGCATTACATCGGAGAGGTCGAGGAGCGCGCGTCGGCTTCTTGCCGTCCCGACCGCGTAGGTGAACCTACCGGGGCCCGGGCCGATCTCCAGTACCCAGGGTCCATCGCATCGGTGCCGATCGAGGAACCTCTCGCGGAGCTCGCGGAACAGGTCGCGTTGGGGAGTGCCCTCGTACCGGTTCCACTCCCGGTCGGCACGATACTCATCGACCGAACGGAAGCGATCGCGCGCCGCTTCGACGGCGGTCACCGGGTCCGATCGTGCGACATGGGGAGGGGTGTCGAGGGCGGGCGGCGTCGAACCGCTCCGGCGAGCGCGATCGGGCACTCGCTTCCCGACTGCGCGTATGCGAGTCTTTATATACCCCGACCTCCCGTTGACAGGTCGGTATACCTCATGCCGTATTACGAGTGTCCGAAGTGTGGCGGGGGCTACGTCATCGATGTCCCCCCCAGCGCGCGCCCCCTGTGCGACCGCGACCAGGCGCGCTTGAAGCGCACGAGCGACGCCTCCTACGAGAAGAACGCTCGCGAAGACTGAGCGCCCTTCGGCCCTGGAGAGACCGTTCCGATGGAACGACGCGGGCCTCTCGTTCACCGGGCGGTCCGGCTCGGATCGTTGGCCCTTATCGCCGCGGGGATCCTGCTCCTCCTCGCGAACGTGATCCCCGCGCTCTCGTACTCGGGCTTCAACGGGGCGCAGACGCTGGTCGA
>JBEKEW010000115.1:0-4685 GCA_050013635.1 Thermoplasmata archaeon
TATTATATACAAGCGCTTTCTCCCCGTATCGGTGACATAGATGCTTCAGGGAACCCCGATCCCGCCGCAAAGCAGGGTAACTCTCGCAACTTCTCATGGTTCAACCCCCACCGGCGCGTCCCCTCTATTCGAGCGCCTGAATCGAACAACCTCGTAGAACGGCTCCACGGCACCGAGAAAGAACGCATCAAGGTGATGCGCGGGTTCGACACCAAGGATGGCACGGCGGTACTCGCCGAGGGTTTCCGGGTCCACTACAACCTAGTACGCGACCATCAAACCCTTGGGACTACCCCGGGGTTGGCGGCGGGGTTTCCGGGCGTGAGCGGATTCCGGTGGTACGAACTTCTCAAGATGGCAAATGCGGACCCCGCCGAGGACCACATGGCGTTCCACCGGGCATCCTTGCCAACTCCCGAAAATGGAACGGAGGGAAAATGCCAAGAGCAGAACGCCCGACTTTGAACAGAACCTCGAACTAGGCTGTATTATATACAAGCGCTTTCTCCCCGTATCGGTGACATAGATGCTTCAGGGAACCCCGATCCTTGTGCTGAAGGAAGGTACCGAGCGCGACCGCGGCAAGAGCGCCACTCAGAACAACATCGCGGCGGCCCGTGCGGTGGCGGACGCCGTCCGCACGACCCTCGGCCCACGCGGCATGGACAAGATGCTCGTCGACGGGATGGGAGACATCACCATCACGAACGATGGTGTGACGATCCTGAAGGAAGTCGACGTCGAGCACCCCGCCGCGAAGATGATCGTGGAGGTCGCGAAGACCCAGGATCAACAGTGCGGCGACGGGACGACGACCGCCGTGGTCCTGGCCGGAGAGTTCCTCAAGCGATCGGAGTACCTGCTCGAGCAGAACATTCACCCCACCGTCATCACCAAGGGATTCGAGATCGCTCTGCAGGAGGCGCGCCGCCTCCTGGACAAGGAGATCGGCACTCCCATCAAGATCGATGACGTCGCGCTCCTCACCGACTGTGCGATGACCGCGATGGGGTCGAAGGGTGTCTTCGGCTCGCGCGACGTCCTCGCCCGCATCGCCGTCACGGCCGTCCAGCGGATCGCCGAGAAGCGCGGTGACCACATGGTCGCTGACGTCGACCAGATCAAGGTCGAGAAGCGCCCCGGTGGGACGATCGCCGACACCGAGCTCATCGAAGGGATCGTCCTCGACAAGGAGCGGGGTCACCCCCGCATGCCCAGCGAGGTCGTGAATGCGAAGATCGCGTTGCTCAACTCAGCTCTCGAGGTCAAGAAGACGGAGATCGAGAGCAAGATCAACATCAAGAACCCGGCGCAGATCCAGAGCTTCCTCGACGAGGAAGACAAGACCTTCCGCAAGATGGTCCAGCAGGTCAAGGCCTCGGGAGCGAACGTGGTCATCGCTCAGAAGGGGATCGACGATGTCGTCCTCCACTACCTCGCGAAGGAGGGGATCTACGCGGTCAAGCAGGTCAAGGAGTCCGATCTCCAGAAGCTCGCCCGCGCCACGGGCGGGAAGATCGTCTCGAGCCTGCAGGATCTCTCCGCGACCGATCTCGGCGCGGCGGCCAAGGTCGAGGAACGCAAGGTGGGCGACGACCACATGACGTTCGTCATCGGTTGCAAGAACCCCCGTTCGGTCTCGATCCTGATCCGCGGCGGAACGGAGCACGTCACCCAAGAGGTCGAACGCTCGCTCCACGACGCGCTCAAGGTCGTCAGTTCGGTCATCGAAGACGGGGTCGTCTGCCCCGGCGGCGGTGCGACCGAGATCGACCTTGCGGTCAAGCTGCGCAAGTTCGCCCCGACGGTCGGCGGCCGTGAGCAACTCGCGGTCGAAGCGTTCGCCCAGGCCCTCGAGGTCATTCCGTGGGCGCTCGCCGAGAACGGAGGGTATGACTCGATCAACACGCTCATCGAGCTTCGCGGCGCCCACGAGGGTCCGCACGCGAACAAGAACGTCGGCGTGAATCTGGCCGATGGCAAGGCCGCCGACATGTGGAAGCTCCGGGTCATCGAACCGTTGCGGGTCAAGCGCCAGGCGCTTACCAGTGGGGTCGAGGTCGCGAGCATGATCCTCCGCATCGACGACGTCATCGCGTCGCGAAAGTCGAGCCCGAGCCCCGGCGGCCCGGGCGGGCACGACCACTAGGGCGACCGCGCGAGTGGGGACCCGGGACGGGGCGACGGCCGAAGGCCTCATAATCCAAGGCGGGTAGGCAACGCCCGATGCGCACCAAACCGGTCGAAGGAGTGCTACGACTCGATGTCGTAGCCCTCGAGCCCCGCCCCGCCGTGTACCTCGCCTATGACGGCCTTTCGGGGCTCTCGCTCCGCCCGCTCCTGCGCGATTTGGTCGAGGAGCTGCAGCGCAAGGGCCCCGAGCAGCTCTCCGCCTTCCTCGCCGCGGTCCGAAAGCGCCGCTCCGGCCACATCCACGTCTACTTCTCCGACTACGTCAGCTACGGGATCGGAGGGGGGGACGCCACGGCGGAGTTCTTCTTTGGGACGTTCCTGCTTCTCCATGAGCCCGCCCGGCCCGAGGGCAAAGAGCCCGCGATGCCCGAGCGCCTGGTCCTGATGCGCCCCGGGGCCATCGAGCAGTTCTCGCTCGAAGGCATCGCGGGCTAGCGACGCACCCTTTTTCCTCCGCATCGCCTCCCCAGGTTGGAGGCTACCATGCCGGAGGAGTCCCATCTCGAGCGCGAGCGGCGCGCGAAGATCGCGCGCTGGCGGGCTGAGGGGAGGGAGCCGTTCCCGTGGTCGTTCCCCGACCGCATGCTCATTCGCGACGTACGAGCCCTGACCGCCCCGCTCGCTCCCGGAGCGGAAGCCACCGATCGCACGGCGCGCGTCGCGGGCCGGCTGACCACGGTCCGCACCCACGGAGGGACCTCGTTCATCGACCTGGAGGATCTCTCGGGACGCCTCCAGCTGTTGCTCACGGTGCACGAGCTCGGGGAGGAGACGTACCGGCGCTGGCTCGCCGATCTCGACCCGGGCGACATCATCGGGGCCGTGGGTGTGCCCGCGGTGTCTCGGAGGGGAGAGCCTTCGCTCCGCGTCGAATCCTTGGAGCTGCTCGCGAAGGCGATCTCCCCGCCTCCCGAGAAGTTCCACGGGCTGCAGGACCCCGAGGAGCGGATCCGGCGACGCTACCTGGACCTGATGTCCTCGGCCGAGAGCCGGGACCGCTTCCGCGTGCGGTCGCTCTTGACGCGGGAGATCCGCGGGTACTTCGATGCCGCCGGCTTCCTCGAGGTGGAGACCCCGATCCTCCTGCACGTCGCCGGGGGAGCGGCCGCCACCCCGTTCGTGACCCATTCTCGGTACCTCGACGCCGAGCTGCAGCTGCGGATCGCGATCGAGCTGTCGCTGAAGCCGCTCCTCGTCGGCGGCCTCGAGCGCGTCTATGAGATCGGCCGCTGCTTCCGCAACGAGGACCTCGACACGACGCACTCGCCCGAGTTCACGATGCTCGAGCTGTACTGGGCGTACGCGGACTACTACGACATGCGCCGAATGATGGAAGGGCTTTACGAGCGGCTCGGCGCGCGGATCTTGGAATGGCAACCCGACTCGGAGGCCGCCCAGAGGGCGGCGAAGCTGTTCCACGCCCCGTTCCCCACGCTCGATTTCGTCCAGGCACTGGAAGAGCGCAGCGGGATCCACGACATCCTGGCCAAGTCCCCCGAGGAGCTCGGCGAGCTCGCTCGTCGGTGCGGGGCGACGGTGCCGACCGACTCTCCACCGGGCGTGTTCCTCGACAAGCTCTTCGAGCATTACGTCGAACCGACGATCGATCGACCGACCTTCGTGGTCGATCACCCCGCGTCGACGACCCCCCTCGCGAAGCGGCACCGGAGCTTGGCCGGGCGGGTCGAACGGTTCGAGATCCACTATCGGGGGTTCGAGCTCGGGAACTGCTACACCGAACTCAACGACCCGGACGAGCAGGAGCAACGCTTCCAGGCCCAGCTCGCGGGCCGCGGAGGGGATCGGTACGCCTACGACGCCGAGTTCGTAGAAGCCCTCCGATACGGCATGCCTCCGGCTACGGGGATTGGGTTCGGGATCGATCGGATCGCGATGGCGCTCACCGGCGCGGCCTCGATCAAGGACGTGCTACTGTTTCCGCAGGTTCGGCCTCGCTGACCGGGCTCGAAGCGTCCCCATGGCAATCTTCATCCTGCCCTCACCGCTCGACCCCGCGTTGATGAGGCGGCCCGCCGACGGACGGAGGAGTTCGTGAGCATCCCCGCCCTTCCATCCCGCTTCGATCCGAAGGCGATCGAGGCCCGCTGGCAGGCCGAATGGGAGGCCCGCGGCTACTTCCGCGCCCCGGATCGCCCCACCCGTCCCTCGTACACGATCCCGATCCCACCGCCGAACGTCACCGGGATCCTGACCATGGGCCACATGCTCGGCTACTCGGTCATGGACATCCTCGTGCGCCAGCACCGGATGAGGGGCGACGCCACCCTCTGGGTCCCCGGCCTCGACCATGCCGGCCTCTCCACGCAGGTCGAAGTGCGGCGACGTCTCGCCAAGCAGGGGATCCGCCTCGAGGAGATGCCTCGGGCACAGATCCTCGATCGGATCGAGCACTGGCGTCAGGAGCACGAACCGCGCATCCGCGAGCAGACGCGCGCGGGGGGGTTCTCGGTCGACTGGAGCCGATTCTGCTA
>JBEKEW010000116.1:0-4643 GCA_050013635.1 Thermoplasmata archaeon
ACATGGCGATGTACGCCCCGATGCGCTATCTCGACATCTGGTACGCGCACATCGATCTCGAGAGCCTACCGAAGGACGTCCCACGAGCGGCTCGCAAGGACGTCCGCCGGGCCCTGGCGAAGGCCCGGCATCGTACCGTGTTCTCCGCCTTCCCCCGGCTCGTGGAGTCGGTGCACGGACGCTGGCGGATCCGGGACGACCCGCCGCTGATCGTGCACTACAGCGACCGCGCGGACGCCGCCATCTCGGCCCGATTCTACCGGAGCTACCTCGCCAGCCTACCGGCCGAGCGGCGGACGCTCCTCGAACGTTACCGCCTCGTCGACGTCGCGCAGAAGGTCGTGGGGGTCGGCAGCGTCGCTACCGTCTGCTCGATCCTCCTGCTCATGGGGGACACCGACGTCCGCGACCCGCTCTTCCTGCAGCTGAAGCAGGCGGAGGCGTCGGCGCTCGAGCCGTACCTGAGCGCGAGCGTCTACCTCAACCATGCGGAACGCGTGGTCGTGGGTCAGCATCTCATCCAGCAAGCGAGCGATGCCCTTCTGGGATGGGGCACGCTCGATTCGAAGGACTTCTACGTCCGCCAGCTGCGCGACATGCGCGGCTCGACCGATATCGGGATCCTGAGCCCGAGGGAACTGATCGGTAAGGGCGAGGCCTGCGGGGCGGCACTCGCGCGGGCCCACGCGCGCACGGGGGACCCCGCTCGGATCAGTGGATATCTGGGGGAAGGGGATGCGTTCGTCGAGGCGATCACCGACTTCGCCGAGGCGTATGCCGACCAGACCGAGCGGGACTACGCCGCGTTCCTGCGGGCGATCAAGAAGGGTCGACTCCCGGCCGAGGCCGGCGTCTGAGCCGCCCCGGACGCCGGTCGAAGTCTCTTCACCGATAGGCTAACAGCCGCGCAGCGAATCGGGAGAACTATGGGGCCTACGGGGGAGAGGCAGGACCGTGCGGTCCCCACCACCGCCCTTTCGCCTGAGGAACGGCGCTGGCTCCATGACAAGTACGAACGTCTCATCGCCGAGGAGGCCGATCTTTCGGCCAGCCGCACCTCGTACTACGCGGCGATCGGGACCGTGCTCATCACCGGTTTCGTGGTGTCGATCGCGGACATGTTCGGGCACCCGACTCTCCTCGTGACGATAGTGAGCTTTCTTGCGGTGCTGGGCATCGTGATCTCGATCATCTGGGCCGTGCTGTTGCACCGGACGAACGATGCGCAGCAGCTCTACCGGGAGGCCGCGCTGCGTCTCGAGGAGAGCGAGCCGCCGCTCAC
This sequence comes from Thermoplasmata archaeon, assembly GCA_050013635.1. GTDB lineage: Archaea > Thermoplasmatota > Thermoplasmata > Lutacidiplasmatales > UBA184 > Lutacidiplasma. The sequence continues at coordinate 1,283 of JBEKEW010000116.1, forward strand.
CGGCGCGCTCACCGTCCCGATCACGCTCCGATCCGGGAAGACGATGGACGTCGACCTGCTGCGCCCCTTCCAAACTCACGAGAGGCGCTTCGCGGAGACCGCACCGATCTCGTGGATGGATCGGGTCAATCCGACGACGATGACCGAGCTCCTTCCTCTCGTCTTCATCGGAATCTGGGTCGCGGCGGCGATCGGAATCTGGACGTGGTTCCTATTCTTCCAGTGAGACCGGTAGAGGCAGCATCGTCAAGTCGCGAGCGGCTCGGGTGCCGCGATTCGGTTCGTGCTCAAGGCGTGAGGAGGTGAATTCAATATCCAGGGAGTGCCAAGCCCACGCATCGCATGAGAGTTCCAAAGATCGCCAATAGCCCCTGCAGTGAGGAAGTGAACACCAAGAGGAAAATCCGGCGAGCGGGGGTTCCGATGCGCCCGGTCAGATTCGGATGAGCTTCCGAAGTCTGTTCAGTTGCAGCTCAACCTTCTCATAGCGGGCCTCAGTCTGGAGATACTCCCAGTCCAGATTCCCCACCCGGGCGAGTGAAACCGCCTGACGAAAGAGCTCATTTGAGTTCTCCCGACCGGCCCGCATGAGACGGCGGATGATGAGAGGTTCCGGTGCGCTCAGGGTCACCGGCCCATAGGGCGTTGAGACCTTCCGCGGTGGCAGACCTGAGCGGTCCGCGGGTCCGACGAGATCCACCAGCCCTACTAGCCTGTCAGTCCAGTAGGTCCGATGACTCCTCCCTTCCACTTGCCTGAAACCCCAACGGCGCAGGACGGATTCGATCGCTGCCGGATCTCCCACCAGATCGACGTCTTGAGAAACGTAGGACGCCGAAGAAAGATAGATCTCGATGGCCGAGCCTCCCACTACCTCAACCGCCTTTCGGGTCTCGCTTGCGAGGAGAGCCCCGAACCAAGCAATCCGGTCCTCGGCCGTTCGGGCCTTTCGGATTACCCGGGCGAACTCAGCGGCGTCCACGTTCGCGCCTCGGTCTCAGCCTCAACCGAGTGAGCAACTCGTCCTTCTCGGTTCGTCGCTCCATTTCCCGTCGGCCCAGCTCCTCCCGGAGAAAGTGACGGAGCGAGTCGCTCTTGAGGACCCATCCTTCCTCGGTCCGTTGCACCAGGTCAGGTTCTAGCGTCTTGAGGATGGTCAAGACCTGAATCGGTTGGGCCCCGATCACCTTTGCCACTCGATACGCCGTGAGCGGCTTGGACGTTGAAGCCAAGGTTTCGAGAGCACCAGCCCTCACCCGGCTCCCAAAGAGGTTTTCGTCGTGCATGCTCGCGTAATGTCAGTTCGCGATAATATATCTTATGCATACTATGACGGTCGGGCTCCCGAACCCGGCATCGCACTAGAACGACGGTGCTGCCACTCGGGTGATAGAGTCCTTCCAGCTCCTCGTCACGCCGATCTCCATCAGCCGTTAACCTGACAGCACCCCATTCTGCGTTACCTCAGCCACAGGGCAGAGGCATTTCCTCAAGCCTGCCAAAGGTTTACTTGAGAAACGTTGAAAGTCATTCAGGCGCTATCCGCCGTTGTGCCGGATCCCATTTCTTCCGTTTCGGATTTCAGGTTCCGTCGACCCCTAGAGCGTATACGTGAGTGGGAAGGGGAGATCGTTCTGGCTAGCGAGCTCCAGAAGGAGATGCCTGGATTCAACGCCTATAAGGGAATTTACAAGCCGGCACTATCGACGCATGCCCTGTGGATCCGACAAACGAACCGGGGAGTCTACCCGGACAGCGACCCTGTATTCTACCCGGATGGTTCATGGACTTATCGATACTCGGTGGAGAGCCAGCACGGCAAGCTCGACGAAAGTCTGGCAACTTACAAGGGGCTACTCCAGTGCATGAAGGATGGAACTCCTGTGGGCGTGTTTCGCCAGACCGCGGACGTGTCTGGCAAGACCGCGTATCGTGTCTTGGGCCTCGGTATTGTCGAGGAAACGACCGGAAAGCAATTTATCATTCGAGGGGAACCGATCAACGAGACCTCCAAGCCCCTTTCCGAGGGAGTGGTTGCTCCCTTCAAACCCTTCGAATTCTCACCGACCCCGGTCGAGGAAGTTGTCCGGAAGCTCAGGGAGCGGCGTTTCACCTCGATTATCCGAGAGCTCTATCACGAGAAGTGCAGCCTCTGCGAAGTCGGCTACAGAATGCATGGACGACCTCTCGCGCTCGACGCAGCGCATGTGATCCCGGTAAAGGAGAAGGGGGTCATCGCCGACCTCCGAAATGGACTACTGCTCTGTAGCAACCACCATGCCTTGTTCGATGGCTACGCATGGACCTTCGACAAGGACTATAGGGTTCTCGTAACAGAGGATCGAGAATTCAGGCAATCGGCTATGGCTAACCACCTGTTGGGGTGGGAGGACAAACGTCTGCCAAATCTTCCGTCCTCCCAAACGAATTACCCGGCGACCGAAGCCATCGAGTGGCGATTGTCTGAGTTCCGAGAACGTCAGTAGTGGCGCAATGCGGTTGCCGCCAGCACTATGCAGTTCGTGCTGATTAGAATCGTGCCGTTAAAATGGCTTCCGAGGTTACTGCCGCACTAGGAACTGTTAGATCGGCGTGTTTCCTCTCCCTATCGTGGACTTGGCGTTTAGGGGCGAACTAGCTCGAGGGTACGCAAGTCGCTCCCAGGTCGCGCGAGTGTTAACCCAGGACTGGGTAGGCAGAGAAGTCCCGTGCCTCTCTTGCTCCACGCGGCCGTTGGGTGCAACTGCGCAGAACACGAAGGCGCGAGACTTCGAATGCCCCACGTGTTCCGAACCCTACGAACTGAAGAGCACATCCCGGAAATTTGGTCGCCTTGTGCCTGATGGAGAATACGGCACATTCCGTTCGACGGTTAGGTCTGACCGCGCCCCCAATCTCCTTCTCTTGGAGTACGACGCGGCGAATCTTGGCGTAAGAACCTTGCTCGCCGTCCATAGGAGTCTGATCTCTGACCAAGCGGTCATTCCACGTAGGCCGCTGTCGCGCGAAGCGAGGCGGGCTGGCTGGCAGGGATGTAGCATCAACCTGGACCGAATCCCGGCATCTGGACGAGTCCTCGTAGTCCAGGAAGCGCACCCCCTTCCCTGGCTGACAGTTCAGAAGGAGTGGTCCCGCTTCGAGTTCATGGTCCGCCTGCGACCTGAGAGCCGCGGGTGGCTCAGGGATGTCCTCTCCTTTGTGCAGCAACTCCCGTCAGGTCCCTTCGGGCTCGATGATGTCTACCGGTTCGCGGATGAGCTCGCCACCCTCCACCCGTCGAATCAAAACGTTCGGCCCAAGATTCGGCAACAACTCCAACTCCTGGTGGCCAAAGGTGTGATTCGACGAGAGGAACGCGGTC
>JBEKEW010000117.1:0-4620 GCA_050013635.1 Thermoplasmata archaeon
GTTCGTGCGCGGCGGCATCCGCAAGGAGAAGATCGCCCCGGAGGTCCTCGCGTGGCGTCGTGCCTACCCTCAGCTCCGGTTCGCCTAGCGTCCTATGCCGTCGTCGCGTTCCGTTCGGTCGGGTCACGGCCTCGTCGCGCTGACGGGGACCCCCGGCACCGGAAAGAGCACGGTCGCCCGTCGGCTCGCGCCTCGGTACCGTTCGGTCGAGGTCGGAACGCTCTCCGTCCGCCTCGGTAGCGGCCGCCGTTCGGGGTCCCGCTCGACGACGGTGGACCTCCCTCGGCTCTCGACGCGTATCCGCCGCGACCCGCCGGACGAGGACCTGGTGGTCGGACATCTCGCCCACCTCCTGCCGATCCGGGACGTGATCGTGCTCCGTTGCCATCCCCGCGAGCTCGCGCGTCGCCTCGCCCGCGCCCGGCGGGGCTCCGCATCGGAGCGCTCGGAGAACGTCCTCGCGGAGGCGATGGACGTGATCCTGTTCGAGGCGGTCCGGCCGGGGCATCGCGTTTGGGAGATCGACACGACGGGCGTGGACGCCGATACGGTCGCTCGCCGGGTCGCCCAGCGCCTCGAGCGTCGGGGGGCCTCCCGGTTCGGCCGGATCGATTGGCTCGCCGACCCGTCCGTCACCGAGGAGCTTTTGCGTCTCGGGCCGTACCCCGTCCCGCGATGGTCCTCGAGGCGTATCGAGCGAAGGCGGGGCCGTTCCTGAACCGGCTCGCGCGTCCTTGGCTCGGCTGGACCCCGGCGGCGTTGAGCTGGATGGCATTCGGCCTGTGCGTCGGCGCGGCCGTACTCGCGGCGCTCGTGCGGTGGACCACCCCGGACCTGTTCCTCGCCGTCTCGGCGCTGATCCTGCTGGGGGGGCTCTTCGACGCCCTCGATGGGCTCGTGGCCCGGCGCACGGGCCGGACCAGCGTGCGCGGCGACGTGCTCGACCACGTCCTCGATCGGTACGCCGATGTGGTCCTCGTCATCGGGATCGCGATCTCGGGGTACGCGAACCCCGCGCTCGCGCTCCTCGCGCTCGTGAGCCTCTTGCTCGTCAGCTACATGGGCACGCAGGCGCAGGCGGTGGGGAAGGGCCGGATGTACGCCGGTCTCCTGTCGCGCTCGGACCGCCTCGTGGTCCTCGCCGTCGTGACGTTCCTCGAGTTCGACTGGTCGCTGCCGTGGCCGTGGGCGCCGAGCGCCCCGTGGTCCCACTTCGTCGTGGGCGGTATCACCTTCACGGTGATCGACATCGCGTTCCTGTGGTTCGTCATCGCGGGTCAGTGGACGGCGTACGCGCGGGCGCGGAACCTGTACCGGAGCCTGCCGCCGAGCGGCTCGTAGGCCCGCTCGTGCGCTCCCGTTCTTCCCCGCCCTCCCGGACGCGGCCGCCGCGGAGCCGGTAGTACTGCAGCGGATGGCGCAGGAACGGCTCGAAGCAGAGCGGGTCCCGCCCTCGGTCCGCCGGCACCGGAGCGGAAGGGTCCCCTTCCCGGACGCACAACCCGTGGCTCTGCAGGGTGGCGCACTCGGGAGGCTCGTATCCCGTCCCGCCGTCGCGCTGGGTGATGTGATCGATCTGGTAGCGGGTGATCGATTCATCGAAATCCGGGGCGCCGCGGTAGGTGTCGACGATCGTCTCCAGATCGGCACCGGCCCGGTGGAGGAACGCCGCGAGGGCGAATCGCCCCGCATGGGAGAGGTTCTCGCCCTGCTCGAGCGATCGGCGCATCTTTCGGATGCACGGCGGGAAGCGGTCCGGGCGCAGTTCGCCGGGGCCCGAGGTGTCCCTCGCGACGGGCAGCGGCACCCGTCGGGAGATCTCCTCGAGGAGCGCGGCCTCGCGGGTCCGGATCGCGACCCGCGTCTCCTCTTGGATCGGCACCGGTTGGGCGAGCTCGCGTCGCACGGCCTCCTGCAACAGCCGCGCCGCGCGCTCGCGGCTGACCTCGACCTGACCGTGGCGGAGGTCTTGGGCCCCGAGGCGGAACTCGGCCTCACGGATCGGGACGGCGAGGCGGAGGTAGTCGGTCAGCGAGAGCGCGACCTGTCGGGAGGGGAGCTCGGTGATCGGGAACCCGAGGCGGCGGGCGACCTCTCCGAGCTCCTCGATCGGGCTCGAGCGCAGGCGGGCATGGGCCCGTTTCGCTTCGGAGACCGCCCAGCGTCGCAGCGGGGCGGGGGAGGTCGCCGCGGAGAGGACGAGGCGGGCGAACAGGAAGGAGAGGAACCGCACCTCGGGACCGGCGCGGGAGAGCTCTTCGATCGTCGACGTCCCTCGGGGATCGTCCGCCGCCGCCAGGACCCGGGCCCGTCCGATCTCGCGGGAGATCTCGAAGGCGGCGTCCTCGAAGAGGCCGCGCACGGAGACCGCCATCTCCGCGGCGAGCGCCTCGGCGCCGGGGAGGAAGGGATACTCCCCATAGAGGGTCGACTCCGCTACAGGCGTGGAATCACGAACTGCCATGCGAGAAGGATGAGGACGAGGAACGTCGACACGATCGCCGCCGTTCCTCCGAACTGCTCGGCTCGTTCCGGGGTCCATGCTTTCTTGACGCGGGAGGCGAACGCCGCGACGAAGTCCCGGACGAGGAGGCCGCCGTCCAACGGGATCAGCGGAAGGGCGTTCGATGCGCCCAGGAGGAGGCTCATCCAGGCGACCCAGTACAGGATGTTCAGTCCGATCCAGAACGACCCGGGGTCGACGCCCCCGAGCGGCCCGGTCAGATGGAAGTAGCTCTGGGTCGCTCCGCTGACCGGCTCGAGGCCGGCGATGGGGAGGACGACCCAGTTGATCGACCCGGTCCACGCCCCGAACGTCGTCCCCGGCGGCCAAACGAGGGTCCCCTGCAGCTCGGCGGGGGTCAGGAAGGAGAGCGAGATCCCGAGGAACCCCTTCCCCGCATCCGACGGGTCCCCCGTGTACGCCGATAACGGCTCGAGGGTGACGTTCGTCGTCACCGTGGTCCCGAGGCTGCCCGAGTAGTACTGTAATTGCATCGTCTGGTGGGCGTGGGAGCCGCTGAGCACGGCTTGCAATTGCGCGTTCGTGCTCGTCATCGTGCCGTTCAGCTCGGTGATGATGTCGCCGGCGGCCAGACTGACGTTCTGGGCCGGTGTGTTGGGCACGACGTAGGCCACTCCGACCCCGTTGGCGTTCGGCACGACGGTCCCTGCGACGACCGCGGAGACCACTACGAAGAGGACGGCCGCGAGGACGAAGTTCGCGAGGACTCCGGCCGCCGCCACCCGGTCGCGACGCATCCGGCTCGCGGCCTGCATCTCGGCCTCCTCCGGTTCGACGAACGCCCCGACGGGGATCACGCACCAGAGGACCCCGAGGCTCTTCACGCCGATCTTCTGGGAGCGCGCCACGAACCCGTGGAACAGCTCGTGCAGCACGACGGCGATGATCAGCGCGACGATGCCGTAACCGAGCGGGATGATCGGGTTGATGCCGGGGATCCCGAGCGCTTCCTGAACGCTCGGTGCCTGGGCGGCGCTGACGCGGAAGGCAAAGACGGCATCGACGAGGAGGAGGATCATCATCGCCACCATCGCGACCGCGGCGAGCACGACCCCGATGGTGCTCGCCACCGTCCAGAACCGGCGTGCACGTCCGACCCAGTCGATGAACGCCCGACCGCGTTTCGTCTTGATCATCAGCGCGGGGCCGAACAGGGCGATCGTACGGTCCTTGCCGATCCATCCGGCGCGGTAGAGGCCCCAGACCGTGAACCCGTAGACGAGGACGACGAGGAGCGCGATCTCGTAACCGTTGAAGGACAGCGATGTCACGAACGCTCCGAGGCCCTCAGATTCGCCCTTCGTTTATAGGCTCTTGTGAGGAGGTGGGAGGAGGCAGCCCCCCGATCCCCGCCCGTCGTGGGCCGGCGAACCTCTCGGGGGTGGGGGACTGGGGCTCCTTGCCGGGGTCGGCAAGCCACCGGACGGACGCGCTCGATGCGGTGATGCCGGTTCGCGCTCGAGCTCGCGGACGCCGACTTCCCGAGCGGTAGGAGACGAGAGGCCGAAGCCCGTATCGGGGATCTGTCGCGAGACGCTCGCGCCCGGATGTTCTCCCGGAGCCCCGTATCAATCGGGAACGGAAGGGACCCCACCCCGCGACGGACCGTCGGCATCCCGCCGTTCCACTCCCGCGGACGATCGGGTTCCGCGGAGGTCAGCCCTTCACGACCCCGAGCGGGATCAGTCGAGCGACCCGGCGGGTGAGGCCCGCTCCTTCGGCGACCCGGACCACTTCCTCGACGTCCTTGTAGGCTCCGGGGGCCTCCTCGGTCACCCCTTCGTGGGTCGCCGCCCGGACCTGGATCCCTTTGCTCCGGAGCGCACGCGTCACGTCGTCGTAGCGAAAGGTGCGGTTCGCCGCGTGGCGACTGAGGCGGCGGCCCGCCCCATGGCACGAAGAGCCGAACGAACGTGCCATCGACGTCGGGAGACCCGCGAGGACATAGCTCGCGGTGCCCATGTCGCCGGGGATGAGCACCGGCTGGCCGAACGGCCGGTACGCGCTCGGCACTTCGTCGCGTCCGGCGGGGAAGGCGCGGGTCGCTCCTTTTCGATGCACGAGCACCCGCTTCGCTTCGCCCGCGACGTCGTGGG
>JBEKEW010000118.1:0-4555 GCA_050013635.1 Thermoplasmata archaeon
CGGAAGATCCATCGGGCCCGGATCGGCTGAAAGAGAGGCCGGTTCACAGCGTCCGGGCCCCGGCTCACAATGGCCCCACGCTCACGTCAGGTCGAACTGAGTACGGGGACAGGCTCCTAGGCCCCGGTACTGGGGTTGGAGGAGGCCGACGGCGCGGGCGTCGTCTCGAAGTGACGCTTCAGCGACATGTACTCCTCGAACGAGATCTGGCGTCGGGCCCGCACGGCGCCGGCTTGGCGCAACGACTCGATGTGGTACTCTCGAAGGAGATCGGGGACGGGCCGGGGCGTCGCCGGGCCGACCGGGGTCGACGGACCCACCGCGGGAGCGGGTGGCGAGCGGGTCGCGGTCACGGGTTTCGCCGGTTCGGCGACGAGGTGGGTCCGCAGCAGCTCGTACTCCCGCTGCGAGAGCTCTCCCTCCTCCCGCAGAAGCTCGAGGAGCTCGGGCTGCCGCGGACGGTACGTCTCCACGAGCTCGACCAGGTCGCGATCCTCGTGGGTCGCGGCCGCGGGGGAGCCGATCAGCTCGGCGAGCTCCCCCCGCAGGTGCCCGAGCGCGGCCGAGAGGTCTTCGGGATCGACGCTCACCTCGTCGGGATCGACCTCGAACCGTGCACTGAGGCGGACCGTCCCATCCGTGTAGGGCCCGAGCGGTCGCTCTACGGAGAGCTCGATCTCCCTCCGTTTGAGCGGCATCGTCCTCGGAGGGGAGCACACGGACAAAACGTACGCGCGGCGCGGCTCGGACGGCGAACGGTGCGTCGGTGCCGTTCGTCCACTCGATTACCCGGGGCGACCAAATACCATACAGTAACTATAAGAACGGTCCGGGGCTGGACGACATCGTGACCCCGATGGATGCCGAACATCCCCGTCGAACCTCCCGCCCCGACGCTCCGGCCGATTCCTCCTGCGACTCCGCGGCCATGCAGGAACGTCACCTCTGCCCGGTCCTTGCCTCGGTCGGCGTGATCGGGACCGAGTGGCGCCTCGCGATCATCCACCGCCTGCTCGAAGGACCGCAGCGGTTCAGCGAGATCCTGAAGTCGAACTCCCGGCTCAACGCGAAGACGCTGAGCGCGACCTTGAAGTTCCTCGAGAACCAGGGCGTCGTACAGCGTCACGTGGTCAGTACGCGACCGTTCTCGGTGACCTACTCGCTGACCGAGATGGGAATGGGGCTGGCCCCGGTCGCCCGCGAGCTGCGGGCCTGGGGAGAGCGCTGGCTGGTGCCGCGTGCCACTTCGGCGAACCGCGCCGGCACGAACCCCCGCCGTACGCCCGCGATCCAGGGAGAGCTCCCGCGCATCGTGCTCGCCGAAGCGGAAGCCCATCGTACCCGATAGCGAAACGGCCTATCGGGGGACCGTTGCATCCCCCCTTCGTTCTCGCTTGAAATACCTCGGAAGCCCCTGGAGGTACTGCAACCACCCCGAACGATCCCCTCAACATCGTCCTCAGGAGACGGCACCGCGTCTCGGGCGTGCGAGGGGGTCGTTCCAACCCATTCCGCGGGTCGGGTCCTTCGTTCGATTCGTTAATGGAACAGTGTATAAACTCTCGACCCCCTTCTCGAGCCGATGCGCGAGGCCTCGCTGCCCCACGAGCCGCGCGAATTCTCTTCGGCCAAGCGCGGGATCCTGCGGCACCTCAAGCGCACGCCGGACGCCTCGCTGGCGGAGATCGCCCGGATGTCGGGAATCTCCAAGGTCGCCGCGCTGCGCCACCTGCAGGAGCTCGAAGCGGAACGTTGGATCGAGCGCAGCTACCGTCGCGGTCGGGTCGGGCGCCCGGCCGTCTGCTTCCGTCTGACCGATGGCTCCGACCGCCTCTTCCCGCAGGGGTACGGTGAGATCTCTCACTACGCCCTCGCGTTCATCGAACAACGCCTCGGTCGCCCCGCCGTAGCGGAGCTCCTCCAGGAACGCGCGCACGAGGTCGTGGACCGGAACCGTTCCCGCCTCGCCTCGGGGGATCTGCGAGCGCGCGTCTCGGAGCTCGTGCGCATCCGTTCCGAGGGGGGATACATGGCCGAGCTCGGCACCCGGCGGCAGGGGGTTGTAGAGATGCGCGAGCTCAACTGTCCGATCCGCACCGTTGCGCAGGCGTACCCTGAGGCGTGCGAGACGGAACGACGACTGTTCGAGTCGCTGTTGCACGCTCGCATCGATGTCACCCACCGCGTCGTCGCGGGGGACCCGGTCTGCCGCTTCAGGATTCGAGACGGGGGAGCGCGTCGATGACGACACCGTCGCGCGCGGCCGCGCCCGTGACCGGGGCGAGTCGGGGCCCGGGTTCCCGCGGCCTCGGGCGCACGTCCGGGGGTCGCCCTCGGCCCCTCGCGTGCGCCCACCCGCGATAGAGACCGACCTTCGTTCATCGTTCACGGGGACCGAGGGATTGACCCGCGGCGTGGCCTGGGCCGTCTGCTGCATGACCGGATCCCCTCTATCGAACGCAGGTCTCCGCTCCCTCCCCTTGGAAGCCGACCCCCTGCTCGTCGAGGATCGATCCGACACCCCCACGCCTCGCACGCACCGTTCCGCGAAGGCCCTCCCTGCCGTCCGGTCCGTGCCTACCGTGGATCCCTAGCCCGCCCTCACGGATCCGGATCGCGCGAATCGAGCGTTCGCATCCGGAGACGGCGAGCGTGGGCCCGGCCGGATCCGCGGTAGATCCTCTCGGGATGTCGTGCAGGTCGCGACGTGCGCCCGGACGTTCGCGAACCGCCTACCTCGGGCCCCGGAGAGCACATGAGAACCCTACGAGCGCCGCACGAACCCCTTCCGTCTCAACCGGTTCGCAGCCGAACACGCCCCCCTCCCGTACGCTCGGCGCATCCGTCGTGGCGAAGATCGAGGTCCGTATGAGCGCGGACCGGGCGACGGTCTCGCTTCGATGCACCGGCCCTCCCGAGGTCCGCGCTCGACTCTACCGCAACCTCGCCCGCGCGATCGTCACCGCTCCCGATCCGGCCGGCGCGGTGTTCGAACAGCAGATCGCGGGAAAGCCTCCCCAGGTCACGGTTCGTCCGCGGTCCCTTCGCTCGTTGATCTACGGCGCCGGTCCCGTTCGCCCGGCCACACAGGAGTCGGACCGGCCCTCCCCCTTCGACGCGCCGCCCGGCTGGCGGGAGCGGTACGGCACGCTGCTCCTATCGCCCCCTCCCTCCAAAGTCGCGGACCCGGCGGCGCCGGAGCCCCCCGTGGGATCGGTCGATCTTCGATCCGAGGGCGACCGATGGACCGGGGTCCAGACGTACTGGCTTCGGGCCCCGGAGGGGGACCTCTGGATCGCTCGACGGTTCCGGGTCGCCACCCCGGACCCGCGATCTCTAGAGACCGCCTTCTCGACCACCAGCCTCGCGCTCGCTCGGCACTGGTCGGACGCCCTCGGCGTCCCGTGCCGACCGGCTCCGATCATCCGGTTCCGGGCCCGGCGCGACTGGAGGCTGCGGACCGTACGGTCGCTCCCCGGCTCTGCGTGGGTGCGGCGGTCCCCGGATCAAACCGCCGCGACCGCGGAGCTCCCACTTCCGACCCGCTTCGCCCGAACGTTCGACTGGGAACGAGGTCACCTCTGCGCCTTCGGTGCATCGGGCGCGGGGAAGACCACGTTCCTGGCCGAGGTCGCGGCCTCCGCGATACGCCGGCATCGCTCGGTGATCGCGCTCGACCTCCACGGCGATCTCTCGGTGGCGATCGTCTCGCGCCTCGGTTCCGGGGAGCGGGACCGCGTCGTCGCGGTGGACATCGGGGAGCGGCCCGTGCCCGGGATCGACGTCCTGGCACGAGGTCCTCGCGAACAGGACGACCGATCCGCAGCGCATCTGGTCGCCGCGTTGAAACGGTTGAGCCCGGACGGCGAGGCGATGTACTGGGGGTTCCGCCTCGAGCGGATCTTCGATACGTTCGTACGGCTCGCGCAGGAGGAGTCCGGCTCGCTCGTGGACCTCGCGGACCTGCTTTCGAACCCCGATCGACGGGACGCCGCGCGCCTCACCACCCGCCGCCCGGAGCTCGCGGGGTTCCTCGAAGAGCTCGGTCCGCTCCTCAAGCGCCAGCCGGACTTCCTCTGGTCGGCGGCGACCCGGCTCTCCAAGATCGCTCTCGTTCCGGAGCTACGCGAGCTCCTCGCACCTCCCGAGAACGCGCTACCGATCGACACCTTGCTCCGCGATCGGCGCTCGTTGCTGGTCCGTCTATCGTTCGCACAGCTCGGGCCCGAGGGCGCCGCGCTCGCCGGCACCCTCCTTCTCGCGCGGATCTACCTCGGCATCGCGGCTCGTTCCCTGATGGACGGGGCCCCCGATCCCGTGCTGCTGGTGCTGGACGAGGCGCAGGGGTTCTCTCCACCGCTCCTCGCCGAGGTCCTGACCGAGGGACGCAAGTTCGGCGTGCGCGTGATCGTCTCGACCCACTTCCCCCCCCGCCTCGCCCGGGAAGCGCGGGACGCGGCCGCCGGAGCGGTCGGCGCGCATCTGAGCTTCCGGGTCCCTCGCTCGGGAGCCGTCGGCACCGCTCGCTGGCTGGGGCTGACGTCACGGGACGCGC
>JBEKEW010000119.1:0-4530 GCA_050013635.1 Thermoplasmata archaeon
TGGAAGACGATCGTCGTGCCAATCGACGTCCCGATCTGACCCCCGAACGCGGCCGCCCACAGGGTCCCCGCCGGAAGACCACTCTCCGTGAACGTCACCGCATACGTCGGCGCGCTGTAGACTACCCCGAGCGACACCGACGCCGTCGAGATCACCGCCGAGCCGCCCGAGGGTGTCGTGTATCCGACCACCGCACCGAACGAGTACGGATACGTCCCCGCCAACAACCCGCTGAACGTGATCGTGTTACTCGTCGACGACAGCGTCCCGCCACCGACACCCGTCACGGTGACGCTCCACATCGTCCCCGACGGAAGCCCGTTCTCCGTGAACTGCAACGAATACGTCGGCGGCGCCGCCACCGAATACGTGATCGCCTCGGGCACCGCCGCTCCGGCCACCGTCGCCGTCCCGCTCGACGGTGCCGCCGTGTACCCGCTCACCATCGCCACCTTGTACGCGTAGCTGCCGTTCGGTTCGTTGAACACGATCGGACCACCGGCCGCCGCGCTCTGGACGACATTGCCCAGCGCGACCGCCCAGGCCCCGCTATATCCCGTCTCCGTGAACGTCACCGCATACATCGTCTTCGAGAACGTGACCGGGATGTTGATCGCGCTCGAAACGACCGTCACCGTACCGGACATCGGGCTGATCAGATACCCGGCCTTGCCCGTGAGGCTGAACGCGAGCGTTCCGGGTAGCTGCCCGGTGAACGAGATCGTGGTCCCGCTCGTCGCCGAGGTCTTCGCGGTGCCGTTGAGCGTCGCCGTCCACGTCGTGCCGCTCGCGAGACCGACCTCGGTGAACGTCACCGTGTAGCCCGTCCGCGCGAACGTCACCGCCTGCGTGATCGACCGCTGCTGCCCCGTGATCGAGATCGAGCCGGACGCTACCGTCGCGGTGTATCCCGGCACGGTCGCGATCTGGTACGGGTAGAGGCCCTGGGCCTGGTTGCCGAACGTGATCGAACTCGTCGTCGAGCCGAGGACCGCCCCGTTGAACACGACCGCCCAGCTGGTTCCCGATGGCAAGCCCGTCTCGGTGAACGTGACCGGGATCGGCGGGATTGTGAGCGGCGCGAAGTCCGCGCTGCCGCTCGGCATTCCGTTCATGTAGCCGCCCACGACCGGCGGAGGCGTGCCGCATGGGGTTCCGACCACTTGGTAATTGGGGCAGCCGAGAGGATAGATCTGGGAGAGATCGGTGTAGAGGAACCGGCTCACGTAGGTCCCGGTCGCGTTGTTGGGCGCACGTCCGTAGTTCCAGTAGAAGTTTCCGCCCTGGGTCGTGTAGGACGGTCCGAGGACATTCCCCGACAACGCGAACCCATTGACCATCTTCACGTTCGACGCCGGCTGGGGCGTGATGTTCCAGGTGTTCAGTCCCGTATTGAAGAAGAAGGAGCTGCCGGGCGTACCGCTGCATTGCGGAAGGCACTCGGCGTCGTTGCTCATGTTGTAGGGGGTCAGGACGACGGGGTTGTCGATCGTGAAGTTGTTGTTGTAGATCAGGTCCCCGCCCTCGTCCTCGCCGATGCCGGCGTACGTGGCGCCCAACGCGGCCGTCGGCGGATTGCGGAAGGTGTTGCCCCAGACCACGTTGTTCGAGCCACCGTGGAGGACGAGCGAGGCGGGAGAGGCGGAGCCCGAGACCTGGACGAACGTATTCCCCATGATCAGGTCGTTCGTGGAACTGAGCACGTCCACATCGCCTTGCGGGAACATGTTCTGAGAGCCCGGGATGTCGATGTAGAAGTCCCACTCGGGGCTGGGCCAGCCTCGGATCGCCGTGGCGTGGGAGAGGGTCACGTGCGAGGTAAAGTCGAACCATAGGGAGAGGTAGTCACTACACGCCGTCGCGGTCGCGCGCACGCAGAACGATGGGGGAGCGTTCACGTCGATGTAGACGTTGGTCCCGCTGAGGATGATCCCGGCGTACGATGTGTAACTGTTCTTGGCGAGGTAGAAGATCGAACTCAGGTTATTGGCGTAGATGACCCCACCGCAGAACGTGCACCCCACGGTCGTCGGGTTGTTGAACAGGATGTACTGATTGGAGATAGTGCCCGCACCGGACGACGAGATGCCCGCGACTTGCGCGTTGTTGAAGGCCCACAGGGGCGTGTACACGCCGCTCGCGAACGAGTACGGCAGCACGGCGGTGAGGGTGACCGTGGAGGCGCCGACCGTAATGTTCCCGAACTGCTCCTTGTAGTCGGCCAGCATGAGTTCGTAACTGTACCTCCCGGGCATCAGGTACCATGCCGGGACGTCGGGGGCCCATTGGAAGCCCTGGCTCGTGAAGTTCGTGCTCTCGAAGAAGACGAACACATACGGCTGGGCCGACAAGGCGAGAGGCGATCCCGACACCGAGATGGCGTTCACGACCTTGGTGTACCCGGAGACCACCCCCACCGAACCGGTATAGTTCCACAGGCCATGTTCGATGAAGGGTCCCGCCGTGGCGTACGCCGTGGCGCCGACGAAGTTGATCGAGAGCCCGATGCTTCCTTCGGCGGTTTGGCTACCGTAGTTATTGGCGGCCGGGACGTTGGCGTAGCGGAAGTTGGTGTTCGTGCAGACCGCGAGCGTGCAGTACTTCTCCTGGATCGTCTCGTTCGCGATGAAGTTGATCTCGTTCGAGCTCGTATCGGGGCCGATCATCGTGTCGAATTCGTACCCCTCGTTGACCCCGTGCCGTGTCGTCCAGCTCGCCTCGAACGGAGCGGGGGTGAGCGGGATGTACGAGCCGCCGGGAACCTGGGACTGGAAGACCAGCCAATCGTACGAGCCGTCGGCGTAGAAGTGTCCGTTCGTCAGGACACTATAGTTGTACCACAATTCCTGATTTCCGGCCGCTGTCACGGTGGAGTTCACGTAGAGGGTCAGCGTGAACGGCGGAGGGCAGTAGATGTACGGCGTGATGGCGAGCAGCCAGATGTTGATGTAGTCGCTGCTGTACGGAGACCAGCTGGCGAGGGTCGACTGCAGCATCTTGCCCGAGGTCCCGCTCGTGAAATTCCACGTGGCATCGTAGAACGAGAGCGTATCGTTCGACGTGTCGTACTCCGCGAGGCTCTGGATCCAGTAGAAGTAGCCTCGGTGACCCAGGACCGTCACGTTGGCCAGGATAACGTTCAGTTGGTCGCCCCACCGGTTGGGGGTCAGACTGTCGGGGAAGAGACTGCTCGTCGAGTAGACGGTCTGGATCGCTGCGATGCTGTTCGAGTCGATCGTATTGTGTCCGGTCACGCCGTTCGTGTTGTTCTCCCCGATGTAATTGATCCCGGAGGGAGCGGGGGCCGGGTCGGTGTTGTTCCCGACGCACGCCGTACCGGGAGTATGCCCGCCGGGTACGAGTTCACCGTTGACGATCTGGTCGCCGTTCGCCGCCAAGAGAGGAGAAGAACTGGAGGGTGCCGAACCGTCGGAGCACGTGTTGACGGGAGTCGGGGGCGGCGCGGTAGTGTCGCTGGTCGGGCTCGACAGCGTGCTGCTCGTCAATGTCTCGCTCGCGAGCGTGGTGCTCGCGGGGTTCGCGATCGCCGATACCGAGGTTGTCGGGGCGCTCACGGGCGTCGAGCGCGCGGCACCGCTGGCAGCGATCCCGAAGGTGCTGACCACCATCAAAAGTGCGACGAAGACGACCAATCCCAAGGGGCCTGTGCGCCGGGACATGCCGTGCGGCATGCCGGCGTCTTACTTAAGCGGCGTAATGACCGACCGGAGATGCTTCGAGCGCTCATGCCCGATCGCGGGAAGAAGGGTCAGCGCCGTGCCCACGCGTTTCCGAGCACCCAGAGACGCCGGTCCCCCGCAACGGGCTCGGGTTCTTGCTCCCCACCGATCGATCCTTCGTTCAACCACTCCTCCAGTCCACTGCGGATCTCGACGATCGCGGCCCCTTCATCCGGGTCGTTCGGACCGCTCGGGTCCCCACTCGATGGGACCAACCCTCGCGAACGCGAGCTCTTCCAAACCTGGTCCGCGGTCACCGAACCTGCCTTGAGGCGGGTGAGGAACATGAGAATGAACTCGTCCGCGGCTCCGTCTGCGTCCACAGCTCCGGAGGATCGAATCTTCATGCAGCTAGCTTACTGTGGAGGCTCCTTCGAGGGATCACGGTCGGGCGACACCGACTACGCCGTCCCGGCTCGAGGATCGGGCCCACGGGGACGGCACGGGCCGAAGCGACCCGTGCGGCTCGATCCGGGAGCGCGCCTCAGTCCGACCGGCCCCCCAGCGCGACCGGCCCGCTGGCCGACAGCGGAACCGGCACCGGTGGGATCAATGTGTACGTGACCGCGACCGGGGTCGCTCCCGAGACGATGAGCGTTCCGCTCCCCGGCGACGGAGCATACCCACTCGTCGTCGCTACCGAGTAGCTGTACGTGCCCGCCGTCACCTGGAAGACGATCGTCGTGCCAATCGACGTCCCGATCTGACCCCCGAACGCGGCCGCCCACAGGGTCCCCGCCGGAAGACCACTCTCCGTGAACGTCACCGCATACGTCGGCGCGCTGTAGAC
>JBEKEW010000120.1:0-4528 GCA_050013635.1 Thermoplasmata archaeon
CATGGTCCGCCCCACCCGCGGTCGATAATAGACGTTTCTCTTCGGACGGGGCGCGCGGCGGCGCTCGACGCGCCGAGGGCGGCGAGCGAACGGCCCGTCACCTTCGAAAGAGTTATCCTCGGCGTATCGTACGCGCGACCGGCCCTCTGCAGGGGTGGCCCAGCTTGGTCAAAGGCGCTAGGTTGAGGTCCTAGTCTCGTAGGAGTCCGTGAGTTCAAATCTCACCCCCTGCAGGACCCCGGGCTCTCGTTCGCGACCGTGTCGCGGGGGACGGGACCGACCGGTCGGACCTCGCCCCCGAACGGTTACAGGATCTGCTCGAAGTAGCTCACGTCCTCGTTCCACAGATGCCGGTGCAGAACACCGGCTTCGCTGAAGCCGACCCGTTTGAGCAGGGGCGGGATCGCGGTGAATCGGGACAGCGAATCGAACCAGACCGAGGGGCAGCCGTTGCGCCGGGCCCAGTCGATCGCGGCCCGGGCCAACGCGCTCCCCACCCCTTGACGACGCGTCGCGGGATCCACCACGAGCGTGTGGAAGTGCGCGCTGCGTCCCTCGAGCTCGCAGCCGATGAGGCCGATCAGCCGCCCGTCCCGGCGCGCCGCGAAGAACGTCACGCCTTCCATGAGGCTCATGAACTCGAGCGGGGTCGGTTCCCAGAGCTTCACGAGTTCGGCGGGAAGTTCGGATCGTTGAGCGTCCCACACCCTTTTCAACAGGGTCGCGACCTCGGGGACATCGTGGTGGGTGAGCCGTTCCACGACGGGAACCCCGACCTCTGGAGGGGTCGGCTTGGCGCTCGATTCCTCATGTTCAGAGTGTCGTTGGGGTGCCACGCTATGCTCCTCGAGAGGTCCGTACGTCGCACGCACTGCAGCAACCGTTCTTGAACTTTTGCCGTGCCGACGGCTCCCGGACGCTCACGGCGTGTGGCGGCTCGGGGTCCGAGGGAACGGGGTCGTGTCGCGGATGTGTTCGCGACGGAGCATCCATCGGAGGATGCGCTCGACCCCGAGCCCGAATCCGGCGTGCTCTACGTTCCCGTGACGGCGGAGATCGAGGTACCACTCGTACTGCTGCGGGTCGATGCCGAGCTGGGCGAGACGCTCGAGCAGGTTCTTCAGGCTCGTCTCGCGGCACGAAGCCCCGACGATCTCGCCGTATCCCTCGGGGGCGAGCAGGTCGGCTCCCTCTACGGTGCGGGGATCGTCGGCGGAACGCAGCATGTAGAACGCCTTGAGCTCGCGCGGGAACCGGGTGATGAAGATCGGGGAGGTCCGCTCGATCGTCAGGGCACGCTCCTCGGCGGTACCGAAGTCGGCTCCCCAGGTGATCGGGAATCCCTTCTTCTGGAGCTCGTCGAGCGCCTCCGCGTACGTCACCCGCTCGAACGGGGCACGGATCGCGGCGAGATCCTCCGGCGCGCGCCCCAGCTGGTGGAGTTCCTGGGGCCGTCGCTCGGCAATCGCGTGGCAGACGTACTCGACCATCCGTTCGATGAACACGAGCAGTCCGTCGAGATCGGTCCAGGCGAGCTCTCCCTCGAGATGAAGGTACTCCGTCAGGTGGCGGGGGGTGCGCATCTTCTCGGCGCGGAACGACGGGGTCAATGCGTACACCCGTTCGTGCGGCACGAGGAGGGCTTCGAGGTAGAGCTGCGCGGTCTGCGAGAGGTATCCCGGTCGACCGAAGTAGTCGATCTCGAACGCTTCGGCGCCGCCTTCTGCGGCGTTGCCGCTGAGGATGGGGGGCGTGACCTCGAGCACCGACTCGCGGTCCATGAACTCCCGGAACGCCCGCAGCAGCTCGGCCTTCACGCGGAAGGTGGCGACGTGGTCCTGCGACCGGATGACCAAGTGGCGTTTGTCGAGGCGGAACTCTTCGGTCTGCTCCTGGAAGATCGGGTACGGCTCCCCCGCGTCGAGGACGCCGATCCGGGAGGCTCGCACCTCCCGCCCTCCGGGCGCGCGCCGGTCCTCCGCGACCACCCCCTCGACGACGATCGCTCCCTCGTTCTGGACGTGCTCGGCTGCGGTGAACGCGTCCTCCCCGAGCGTGTCCTTTCGGCCGGTGACCTGGACGACACCGGTGCGGTCCCGCAGCGAGATGAACAGGATCCCTCCGGAGGAACGGGAGCGGAGGACCCAACCGCGGATCGCGACCGTGTGCCCGAGTGCCTCCGGTCGGAACACGCCCTCGATCGGCCCGAACTCGGAGGGGCTCACTGGTACTCCCGCCATTTGTGCCCGCATTTCGTGCACTCGAAGATCCGGGTCTCGGGCTCGT
This sequence comes from Thermoplasmata archaeon, assembly GCA_050013635.1. Lineage (GTDB taxonomy): Archaea > Thermoplasmatota > Thermoplasmata > Lutacidiplasmatales > UBA184 > Lutacidiplasma. Next base: position 2,287 of record JBEKEW010000120.1, read on the forward strand.
CCGCGCCGCGCGTCTGACGCAGGACCCAGTACGCCGTGTCGTGGCCGCACTTGGGGCAGACCTCGTTCGTGGTCGGGAGCGTCACGGTCTTCGTCTCTACCACCGAGACCTCCCGTCCCTGCGGGGTCGACCGGCCGACCTCCTGGCCCGACCCGAGCGGGACCGTCGCGCCGCACGCGGAGCACCGCCACCGGCGGGCCGCGGTGTCCGGGCGCATCAACCGTTTGCACTTGGGACAAAACATGAGGGAGGATTCGAGGGAGCCGGGCGTATTTGACCCTTCGCGCGCCGGACCTTACGGAATCCGATCCGGCGATGCGGCGCTCGACGGCGGAGCGCGGGCCCTCGCGACACTGAGGGGGAGCGGCGAAGGTTTGGCACCCGGAGCGATGATCTGGCGCATGTGCTCGCGCCGGCGGGCGAGATCCTCGTTCGTTCCGATGTCGTGACGGACGTAGAACTCTCCCTCCACGTGCGCGAGCGCCGCCTCGACCCGGGCCCCGGCCTCATGGATCGCGCTCGCCTCGCCGACCAGGGCGACGCCCCGGCTCGAGCCGAGCTGCACCGCCGAGGGACCGACGGAGTCGACACTCCCGAAGTACACGCGGACCCCCTCGGCCTCGATCGCCGGCTCGTCGAGCCGCAGGACCCCTCCGGGTCGGGGCTGGTCGCCGTACCCCGGAGGCACGAGATACTTCACGACGGTCGAGCGCAGCCGGAAGCGCACCAGGTTCGGGTCGACCCGGCCGCTCGCCACGCCGAACAATAGCTCGTCGAAATTGCCTTCCTCGTAGAGCGCGAGCACATTGATCGCCTCCGGGTCGCCGAATCGCGCATTGAACTCCAGCAGCTTCGGCCCCTGGGCGGTCAGCATGAACCCTCCGTACAGGATCCCGCGATACTCGATCCCGTCCGCCCGAAGCGCCGCGACGCTCTGCTGGAGGATCTCGATCGCGGTCTCGCGATCGGCCGAAGCGAGGAACGGCAGGAGATGGTCCCGCTGAGAGTACGCCCCCATGCCGCCGGTGTTGCCTCCGCGGTCCCCCTCGAGGGCCCGCTTGAAGTCCTGGACCGCGGGCATGGGGTAGACCCCGGAGTCGGTGACGAAGGCCATCAGGCTGAACTCCTCGCCCTCGAGCTTCTCCTCGAGCAGGACGCGCTGGCTCTGCAGGAGAAGGCTCTTCGCGTAGGCCGCTCCCTCCTGGACCTCGATGAAATCGGAACCTTGGACCCGAACTCCCTTCCCCGCGGTCAGGCCGCTCGGCTTGACCACGAACGGGGCCCCGAACTGCTGCGCGAGGGCGTCGACGTCCTGGATACTTTCCGGCGCCACGAACCGGGGCTGGCCCCCCACACCATGGCGGGCGAGCAGTTCCCGGCAGAACAGTTTCGAGGATTCGATCCGCGCGGCCTCGACCGACGGACCGACGACCGAGATCTCGGCCGCCCGCAGCGCGTCGGCGACGCCGGCGGCGAGGGCCGCTTCGGGACCGATGACAGCGTAGTCGACCTCCTGCCGTTCGGCGAGCGCCACGATCTTGTCGGAGTCGGTGACGTCAAACCGGCCCATCGTGGTCGCGATGCGGCGGAGCCCGGGGTTCGCGTTCGCAGCGACCCCGACGATCTGAGCCCCCGCGATGGAGAGGGTACGGGCGATCGCGTGCTCGCGGGCTCCGCCCCCGACCACCAGGACGCGCATGCGAGCCTCGAGGAGTCGGGGGGAGTTATAGGCGCGTCGGCCCCCCTGTGTCCCCGGGGCCCCGGGGCCCCGAGAACGGGCGGGAGGCGCTCGCCCCTCCGGCGGCTCCGCCACCCTTAAGAACGAGACGCCAGTGGCCCGTTTCCCAAAGGCCGCCGATGGACGTACGAGTCGCAGAACGAGAGTCGGATACGCTCCGCTTGGAGCTTCCGCGGGGCGAGGAGACCCTCCTCATCCCGCTGGTGGAAGCCTTGCAACGCGAGGAGAAGGTCGTGGAGGCTCGGTACTATCTCGGCCATCCGTACCTGGACCGCCCGACCCTGTACCTGAAGACCAAGGGAGAGAAGCCGCAGCAGGTGCTCAAGCGGGTCCTCAAGGACCTCGCGGACCTGTACGGGGACCTCCTCACGGACTTCGACAAGAAGGCCGATAAGATCCGGACCTAGGGGGTTGCACTCGATGCTGAAGGAGTGCGATCAGCACGGCTACTTTCGGGGGGACACGTGCCCGGTCTGTGGTCAGACCGCGAAGTTCCTCATGGAT
>JBEKEW010000121.1:0-4522 GCA_050013635.1 Thermoplasmata archaeon
GATCTTGACAGAAACCTGAGCCATCGGTAGTACCTGCGGTCGTCCGTTCTTGAGCTCTTGGTATCGTTCGGTCTACGTCCTCGCTCGAGGAGGCGGCGCCGATCGGAACGGGACCGCGTGGAACTCACGGGTCTCGGGTTCGAGTTCGAACGCGTCGACCGGCCCGGCGTGGCCTTCCGCTACGTTCAGGACGATGTAGAGGTACCAGGGCCACGCATGGTCCCGATCGAATGCCGAAGGCCGGGCGGGATGATCCGGATGGGAATGGTAGAACCCGAGGACCGACTGGCAGGTCCCTTCCAGCTTCTCCTCGACCCGTCGCAGCTCCTCCGGGCGGATCACGAACCGTCGACGACGCTGCCCATCGAACTGGTTCGCGGCCCGCTCGATCCTCGTCACGTGGCGCTCCTCGCCGGTCGCCGTTCCGACCAGGAATCCACAACACTCGTCCGGATAGGTCTCCTCACCGTGGCGCGCGATGTCGGCGAGGAGCTCGGCGGGTACGCTCGCGGCGGTCACCGGCCCGCCTCGCTCGGGGCCGGTTCGGCCCCGTCCGGCAGGATCGTTACGACGACCGCCCCGGGGTTCCGGGCGCCCACTTCGAGGGATGCGGCGACCGCGGCGCCCGCGGACCGGCCCGCGGAGATCCCCTCCTCGCGGCCCAGCCGGCGTTGCATCTCGATCGCCACTTCGGTCTCGATCCGCATCGTCGCGTCCACCCACTGCTCCCCGTACGTCGAGGGCCGCAGGGCCGTCGGGATGTGCTTCAACCCCTCGATGCCGTGGAGGGGGCCCGTCGGCTCGACGCCGATGATGCGGATCGCCGGGTCACGCTCCTTCAGGTAACGGGCCACCCCCGAGATCGTTCCCCCCGTCCCGACGCCGGCGACGAAGTGGGTGATCGTCCCTGCGGTCTGGCGCCAGATCTCCGGGCCCGTGGTCGCGTAGTGGGCCTCGGGGTTCGCGGCGTTGTTGTATTGATCCGGATAGTAGTACATTTCCGGATTCTCCATGGAGAGACGGCGCGCCTCCCGCTGGGCCCCATCGCTGCCGTCCATCGCATCGGTGAACACGATCTCCGCCCCGAACGTCTCCATGCGACGCACCCGTTCGGGGTGGGCGTTGCGAGGGACGCAGAGCCGCACGGGGAATCCGAGGCGCGCCCCCAGCATCGCGTACGCGACGGCGGTGTTGCCGCTCGACGCGTCGACGAGCGTCCGGCCCATAGCCAGACGCCCCGTCTGCAGCGCGTTCCGAACGATCGAGAGCGCGGCTCGATCCTTGACGGACCCGGTCGGGTTCAGATACTCGGCCTTGGCCCAGAGCGTGAACCCCCCACCGCGGAGCGCGACGATCCGTCCAAGCGAAAGTAGCGGGGTATCGCCGATCGCCCGCACCAGGGGATCGTCGCCGATCGTGCGCTCCGGACCCCGGATCCGCCCGATCGTCTCCGCCGGGCCTACTGCAGGCGGATCAGATGCGTGCACCGCATCCCTCCGCGGCCGATCGAATCCTGCAGGTCCACGCCGACCTGGCCGACGAGGGTCTCCGTAAGGCGCTGATCGAAGACGTTGCACATCAGACGAGTATGCGAGAGCGCGTTCCGCCGGAAGACGCAGTTCATCCGAACGATGCGGAATCCTCCGTCCGGCATCCGCTCCATGGAGCAGTTGAACCCGAAGGCGGTGAGCGAATCCACGAGGTGCTGCGTCCGCTCCTGGAGCGTCCCGTTCTTCGGGACCCCTCGGGCGATCTCCCGGGCGACCCGCGACGCCGCGCTTGCGAACAGATCGTTGGCGAAACCCTCTCCCTCCCGGGCGAGGATCTCGTCCATCAGAGCGTCCAGCAGGAGATCGTACTTCTTCGGGAAGAGCTCCTGGCCTTCCGACGTCAGCGCGTACCGCTTGCGGGGGCGGCCCACTCCCTCGCGTCGGAAGGAGGGACTCACGTATCCTCGTTGTCGGAGTCGCTCGAGATGACCGCGGGCGGCACTCTCCTGGATTCCGAGGGAGTTCGCGATGTCGCGCGCGGTGCAGGGGGCCTGCGCCAGCTGGTCGAGGATGCGCCCCCGTGTTCCTTCGCGAGGTACCAGTTCCGCCGCGATCATCCCGCTTTCTCGGAATAACCAACACCGAGGTGGGTTAAATGGATTTAGTCACCACGCTATGCTTAAATAAAGCGGCCCGTTCGTACGGATGGAGGGCGGACCATGGCAGAGAACCCCCATCACACCTTGGTCATCAAAGGCCTGCGGGCCGAGGTCGCGGGCAAGGAGATCCTGAAGGGGGTCGACCTATCGCTGAAGAGCGGTGAGCTGGTCGCGTTGATGGGCCCGAACGGCTCCGGGAAGAGCACCCTCGCCTACGCGCTGATGGGCCATCCCAAGTACAAGGTCACCGCCGGAGAGGCCCTGCTGGACGGGGTGGACCTCCTCAAGATGCCGGTCGACCAACGTTCCCGCGCGGGCCTGTTCCTCGGCTTTCAGTATCCTCAGGAGGTCTCGGGGCTCTCCGTATCGAAGTTCCTGTGGACGGCGTACATGCAACGGCACACCGCCGAGACGGCCGACACCGCGCAGTTCGACCAGGACCTCAAGACCCACCTGGGGTACCTCGAGATGGACAACTCCACGTTGAAGCGGTCCCTCAACGAAGGCTTCTCCGGAGGCGAGAAGAAGCGCAACGAGGTCCTCCAGATGGCGATGTTGCACCCGCTCTTCTCGATCTTGGACGAGCCGGATTCCGGGCTCGACATCGACGCCGTTCGCGCGGTCGGGGAGACGGTCGCGAAGCTCCACGGTCCCGAGTCGGGGATCCTCCTCATCACCCACTACCAGCGCATCCTGAAGTACGTGAACCCCAATCGGGTCTACGTCATGGTGGATGGGGTCATTGCCCTCTCCGGCGGCCGTGAGCTCGTCGACCAGTTGGAAGCGAAGGGCTACGACTGGGTGAAGGTCGGCGTCGCGACGCAGAACTAGAGGGAGGTCCCGAACGGGCACGTCGGGTCCCGAGCGCGTGGCCATGGACGTTCAGCAGATCCGAAAGGAGTTCCCGATCCTCTCCCGGACCGTTCACGGCAAGCCGCTCGTCTATCTGGACTCGGCCGCGACCGCGCAGAAGCCGCGGGGCGTGATCGAGGCGGAAGCCCGCTTCTACAGCGACACGAACTCCAACGTCTCCCGCGGAGTCTACGAGCTGAGCGAAGAGGCGACCGAGGCGTACGAGGGCGCGCGGGCCCGCGTCGGCCGTTTCCTGCACGCCCCGGACCCCTCCGAGGTCATCTTCGTCCGCGGCACGACCGAGGCGCTCAATCTTCTCGCCCACGGGCTGGGGCGCAGCCGGCTCCACCGGGGAGACCGGGTCGTCGCGACCGTGAGCGATCACCATTCCAACCTGGTCCCCTGGCACATGCTCCGCGAAGAGCGGGGCACGACCCTCGAACTCGTCGACGTCGATGACGAAGGTCACTTGCGGGTCGACGAGTACGATCGATGGTTGGACGGCACGACGAAGGTCGTGACGCTCCCCCACATCTCGAACGTCCTCGGCGCGATCAACCCGATCCGGGAGATCGCGGACCGCGCCCACGCCGCGGGGGCGGTCGTGGTCGTCGACGCGGCGCAGTCCGCGCCGCACATCCCGATCGACGTCGTCGCCCTCGGGGCCGACGCCCTCGCGTTCTCGGGCCACAAGACGCTCGGCCCGACCGGCATCGGCGCGCTCTGGGCGCGAACGGAGCTGCTCCACGAGATGCCGCCGTACATGGGCGGCGGCTCGATGATCGAGCAGGTCCACGCCGACCGGGTGACCTACCGCGAAGCCCCGGCCAAGTTCGAAGCCGGGACCCCGAACATCGCCGGTGCGATCGGACTCTCGGCCGCCCTCGATTTCCTCGAACGGATCGGCTGGGACGATCTCGCCCGTCACGAGCGCTCCCTCCAGACGCGCATGTTCCAGGATGCGGAGAGTCGCTTCGGAACGAAGATCCGGATCTACGGACCCCGCGACCCGAACGAGCGGGAGGCCGTCTTCTCCTTCTCGATGAAAGGGATCCATCCCCACGACATCGCCTCGATCCTCGACGCGGAGGGGATCGCGATCCGAGCCGGCCACCACTGTTCTCAGCCGTTGATGGAGCGCTACGCGGTGGGCGCGATGTCTCGCGCGAGCCCGTACCTCTACAACACCCTCGACGAGGTCGATCGCCTCTTCGATGCCCTCGAGAAGGTCGCCAAGGTCTTCGCGTGAGCGCCGGCGGGCCGCGCGAGGGAGACCCCCACGCGTTCGAGGAGTCGCGCGCGCCGGGATGGCACTTCGACCGCCGGAGATGATGTCGCGGCAGACGCTACATGTCCTCGGATCGGGTCCGTCCCCTGAGGTGGACCCCGGGAAGCGGACCGGGCGACAACCCATTTAAATACCCTCATGTGCTTGAATTGACGGCACGACCATGGCGCAGGGAACTCAGGAGTTCATTCCGCTCGATTACACTCGCTACGATTTCAAGAACCCCGAGACGT
>JBEKEW010000122.1:0-4496 GCA_050013635.1 Thermoplasmata archaeon
GTCCGGGACGGGATCGAGTCGCAGATCCCGGTCGCCGAGGTCCGAGTCGGCGACCGTCTCCGGATCCGTCCCGGCGAGAAGGTCCCGGCGGACGGCCGGATCCGGGACGGCCGGACCTCGGTCGACGAGTCGCTCCTCACGGGCGAATCGCTCCCGGTCCCGAAGGCCCCGGGGGACGCGGTCCTCGCCGGCTCGCTGAACGGGGAAGGCGCGATCGAGGTCGATGCGACGGCGATCGGGTACGAGACGTTCCTCGCGCAGATCGGCCGTCTCTTGGCGGACGCGGAGAGCGGCCGCGTGCCGATGCAGCGCAGCGCCGATCGGATCGCGGCCGTGTTCGTCCCCGCCGTGTTGGCGCTCGGCGTCGTCGCCGCGGTCGCCTGGTTCCTGTTCGGGGGAGCCCCGGGGGAGATCGCCCTGCTCGTGTTCGTCACGGTCGCGATCACCGCCTGCCCGTGCGCCTTCGGGCTCGCGACGCCCGCCGCGATCCTGGTCGGCACGGGACGGGCCGCCGAGGCGGGCGTGCTCTACCGGGGGGCCGATGCGATCGAACGCGCGGCCCGCGCCGACTACGTCCTGACGGACAAGACCGGAACCCTCACGGACCCCTCCCCGGCACTCGTGGACATCGCCGCGGCAGGAGGCCCCACGACCGAGGAGATGCTCGCGATCGCCGCCGGCCTCGAGCGGTCCTCGGAGCATGCGCTCGCTCGTCCCGTGCTGCGCGAAGCTGCGGCGCGCGGGATACCGCCTCGCGCGATCTCGGAGGTCCGGGCCGACCCGGGCCGCGGCGTTCGCGGGTTCGCGGACGGCCGCTCCGTCGCGGTGCTCCGCGGGGACGCCGCGCGCTCCGAGGGCGCTCGGCTCGACGCCTGGTCGGAGCGGATCGCCCGCGCCGAACGCAGCGGAGCGAGCTGGTCGGTCGTCGTCGACAACGGCCGCTCCATCGGTTTCCTCGCGTTCGCCGCTCCCCTCGCCCCCGGGGTCTCGGAAGCGGTCGCCTCCCTCCGCCGTCGCGGGATCACCATCGAGATCATCACCGGGGACAACGAACGTGCGGCGCGGGCCGTGGCGGAGCCGTTGGGGATCTCCCGGATCGTCGCCGGGGCGACGCCGGCCGGCAAGGTCGCCCGGGTTCGCGCGGTGCAGGCCGAGGGCCACGCCGTGGCGTTCGTCGGCGACGGGATCAACGACGCGGCGGCGCTCGCCGCGGCCGACGTGGGGATCGCCCTCGGGACCGGGACGGACGTGGCGCGCGAGGCGGGGCAGGTCCTTCTCGTGCGCCCGGATTTCCGCGGGGTCCCGCTCTCGCTCGAGATCGCACGACGGACCGTGGCGCGCGTGCGCTCGAACCTGTGGTGGGCCGTCGGGTACAACCTGGTGCTGCTGCCGATCGCCGCGGGCGCTCTCGTCCCGATCTGGGGGTTCGGCGTGTACACGGTGCTGCCGATGCTCGGGGCGCTCGCGATGGGTCTCTCTTCGACGACCGTCGTGCTGAACTCGCTCTCGCTCCGTCGCATCCCGCTCCACGACGGCCCGAAGGATGGGGGCGTAGCGCGAGAGGGTCCCCGGCGGACGTTCGCGACGGGATCGTAGGCGTGCGTCCACCGCGCGGGATCCTCCTCGGAAGGTTCCTGCGCTAGGTCCTCGCGGACGGCGGGATCGGCCAAGCGGCCGGCACGAGCGCGATCGTCCGGCCCGCACCGAACGGCCGGAGGAGGAACGCCCGGTCGCCGAGGAAGTTCGTTCCGCAAAGCCTTATGATTCGGGGGAAGTCGAGCCAGCACCCATGGGGGATCAGGACCTTTCGAGCGAGCTCCAGGGCCAAGGATACCAGTTGGTCGGCCGCCACAGCGCGGTCAAGCTCTGCTACTGGACCCGCGAGTCGCTCGCCCACCACCGCGACTGCTACAAGGGCCGGTTCTACGGGATCCAGAGCCACCGATGCCTGCAGATGTCGCCGTCGGTCGACTCGTGCAATCTCCACTGCCGCTTCTGCTGGCGCAACCAGGGTTGGGAGAACGACGAGTCGATGCCCGAGTACGACGACCCCGAGACGCTGCTCGATCGGTCGATCGAAGCGCAGCATCGGATCCTTTCGGGGTTCAAGGGCGACGACTCGATCGAGCTCGAGCGATGGAAGGAGTCCCAGCTCCCGCGCCACATCGCGATCTCGCTGACCGGAGAACCGACCCTCTACCCCAAGATGAACCGGTTCCTGGAGCTCTGCCACTCCCGTAGGATCACGACGTTCCTCGTCACGAACGGCACGAACCCGGATGCGTTGCGCGCCCTGGATCCGCTGCCGACCCAGCTGTACATCTCGGTCACGGCCCCGAACGCGGAGGTGTTCCGGCGCCTCACGCTGCCCGCGCAGGAGGACGCGTGGGAACGCCTGCAGGAGTCTCTCGAGATCGTCCGGAGCCTCCCCACCCGGCGGGTCGTCCGCCACACGCTCGTGAAGGGGTGGAACCTCGGTTGGGTCAACGCCTACGCGGAGATGGACCTCGCCGCGCGCCCTGATTTCATCGAACCGAAGGGGTACGTGTACATGGGTAGGTCGCGCCGGCGCCTGGGAAAGAGCCACGTCCCGTCGCACGAGGAGATCGGCGCCTTCGCCCACCAGCTCGCCCGCCGTACCGGCTACCAGGTGCTCGACGAGTCGCCGGAATCCAAGGTCTACCTGCTCGGCGAGAAGGCCGAAGGCCGCTACCTCCCTGGACTGGGCCCGAGCGGCGAGCTCCCGATGGTCGCGGGAAGCTCGACCACGGCGAGGTCGCCTACGCCCCTCGCGCCAACAGGCGCGTGAGCGTCCCGATCGGCGCGTAGGATTCGATCGTCGGCACGTCGACGGGCTCCGGCGCCCGCTGGTGGAGCCGATTGAACCAGATCGCCGGGATCCCCGCGCCCCTCGCCCCCATCACGTCGCTCACCCATGAGTCGCCGATCATCGCCGCCTCCTCCGCCTCCGCACCCGCCTCGGCGAGGGCGATGCGGAAGATGCGCGGGTCGGGCTTCGAGCAGCCCACGGCCTCGGAGATCACGAGGAAATCGATCCGTCGGTCGATCCCGATCGCTCGGATCTTGTCGTGCTGGTCCTCCACGCGATTGTTGGTCACCACGCCGATCGTGACGCGTCCGTGCAGGCGCTCGAGCACCGCTCGGGCCCCCGGGACCGCGCGCCGTGCCCGGAGGTACTGCTGCCGGTACTGTTGGGCGAATCCCGCGGCTTCGGACCGGTCGATCTCGAAGCCGCACCAGCGAGCGAGGCCGTGGAACCGTTCGAGCCGCGCCTCCTCGGTCGAGAGCACGCCGGCGAGGACCTTCGGGTGGAGCGCTTCGAGCTGCCGGGAGTACTCGGCATACAGCTGTGGTGCGGCGTGCCCGCCCCACCGGGCGTCTCCCCGCCGCACGCGGGCGATGCCGGAGCGGCAGGCATGATCGTGATCGAAGAGGGTGTCGTCGAGATCGAACAGGACGACCTTCGGCCACGCAGGTCCGGCACGAGGCCGGTACGGTCGCGGGGAAGGTGCGGGCATCGGTCGGCAAGGAGTTCCGGCGGCCCGCCGTCACCAAGGAGGATCGAACGGGGGACTAGCCGAGACGCCAGCTCAGGATCTCGACCAGGATCGAGACGGCGATGCCGAGCGAGATGATGACGGCCGGAGGGATCTTGACCGCCTTCGTCTCCTCCATGTCGTAGTACTGGATGAGACCGGCGGCGCTGGAGAAGCCGCGGTTCTTGCTTTCGGGCATCTGGTAAGCGCCGACGCGAGGCGGCCTATATAATCGCTACCTCCGAGCTCGGGGTGCTTAGAATTGGACCCCGGGCCATCTTGTGTTTGGATATTCCACCGTCAGGAACGGACCCTGTGTCGGTGCCTCTCCTTGGTGGGGGCGCGGCAGACGGTCGTTACCGTGCGGAAGTCAGTTGGGAAAGAACCCCCCGGAGAACCTCGATCCGCGGCTCTACCGTCTACGTGAAGAGGTCCTCGAGCGGGTTGTTCATTTCGCGGAGCTCGCGAATCTGGACTCCGCGCGACTCGAGATCACGAATCAGGGCCGGGACCCCTTCCGGCCCCGGGAGCTCGCGCAGAAAGTAGTCACCCTTGCGCGTCCATCCCGAAAGGGCCTCGGAGGGCTCGAGGACGCGAATCCCGAGGACGAAATGGGATCCTCGCAGGTTCTCGATGCGGTCGAACAACGCGAGCTGTCCGTCCTTGAGTGCGAGTACATACCGCCCGATCTCCCGGGCCTCGAACAGGTTGTGCGAGGAATACAGCACGATCTTCTCGCGGCTAAGGTCGAGGATGACGGAGCGGATCTCCCGGGCCACCTTCGGGTCGAGGTTCGCCGTCGGTTCATCGAGAAGGTAGATTGCTCGATCGTCAAGGAACACGCGCGCGACCGAGACCCGCTTCTTCTGGCCGGCGCTGAGCTGGGAGAGGAAGCGGCCGCTCAGGTCTCGTATACTGACGAGATCGAGGACCCGATCG
>JBEKEW010000123.1:0-4467 GCA_050013635.1 Thermoplasmata archaeon
CGGTATGGTGACCCCCGTTCATGAGAGTGTTCGCGGGTCGGCGAACCGAGGGCGTCGCGCTTGGGAAACCCGGGACGGCTCCGTCCTCGATGGTCTCGGAGATGAGCCCCGTACGGTGGCACGCACGCCCCGCGCGAGCCGGGCTTCACCTTCCCGTCCAGACCGGGTTCCGCGGGCAACCGAGGCCCTTCGAACTCCCGCGTCGTGGAAGCGATTGCTTGAACCCTCGACCGCCGAGGCCACCTACCCAAACAAAGCTCCCCGGCCCCGAACCGTCGGGCGCGACGCCCATGCACCCGGACGGCGGGGGCGGTGCACCTCTACGCGGCCGCGGAACTGCTATCGGAGGGCGGGGTCTCTCGGACCCCATGACGTCGCTCGCCACGGGTCGATGGGCCGTCCGCGAGGCGCGGGCGGCGATCGCGGCCTCGCTCGGCCATCCGGCCGGTCCGATCCCGTCTCCCCCGCCCGAAGCGGAGGAGCTTCGGGGGGTGTTCGTCACGCTGGTCCGGTACCCTTCGAGAGACCTGCGAGGATGCATCGGCTACCCCTTCCCCGTGTTGCCGCTATCGGAGGCGCTCCGTAGGGCCGCGGTCGCGAGCGCGGAGGAGGATCCCCGATTCCCGCAGCTCCGGCCCGAGGAGCTCGAGCGGATCGCGATCGAAGTGTCGATCCTCACGCCGCCGGAGCGGATCGACGCATCCGACCCCGCGACGCGCCTCGCTTCGGTCGAGGTCGGGCGGGACGGGTTGATCGTCCGCCGGGGCGGCGCGAGCGGGCTCCTGCTGCCGCAGGTCGCCGTGGAGCAGGGCTGGCAGGCCGCCGAGTTCCTGGACGCGACGTGCGAGAAGGCCGGGCTGGCCGTCGGCGCGTGGAGGCAGCCGTCGACCGTCGTCGAGCGGTTCGAGGCCGACGTCTTCGCGGAGACGGAGCCGGGCGGGTCCGTCGTCGCGGCGCATCGTTCTCCTTCCGGACGATCTTCGCGGTGAATCGCGATCCCTCGACCTCCCACGCCCGGACCTCGGGCGCGTCGAGCAGCGGCGTATCGAGCAGCTCGAGCGGGTCCGCCAAGAGTTCGCGGGCGACGGTCTCCCGGTGCGCCGCGAGGGCCCGATGGAGGTCGCCGGTCGCCCCGATCGTGACCGCCACCGGCTCGGTGAACTGGAGCCGCATCTCCTTGCGGGTCTGCTGCAGCCGTCGGAGCACTTCGCGCACCAACCCCTCCTCGAGGAGCTCGGGGGTCGGCCGGCGGGAGAGCGCCGCGCGGGGCGCGCCTTCTTCCGTCCGGATCACCCAGTCCGCCTCGGGGTAGTTCGCGGGGTCCGCTTGTGGGGCGAACGTTACGCGACGGACGTTCAGTTCGGCAGCAAGGATCTCATCGCGCTCCCGGGCCCACGTCGCGGAGTCGGCGGGGCCTCTCGAGAAGAAGACGAGCTCTGGAAGCGGGATCCGCGACTTGACCAGGGCCCGCTGGCGGAGCTCCCGCCCGACCTCGACCAGGTCGCGGATGCCTTGCATGCCCCGTTCGAGGGGCTCGTCGCGGTCCCCCACCTCCTCCGGCCAGGCGGCGAGATGGACCGACGAGGACGATGGCGCATACGGCGCGTTCGAGAGCTCCTGGTGAATGTACTCGGCCGTGAACGGGACGAACGGCGCCAGGAGTAGGGCCGTCACCGAGAGCGTGTAGGAGAGCGTCGCGTGGGCCTCGCGGCGAGCCGGATCGTCGGCGTCGGCCCAGAACCGAGGCCGCGAACGACGCAGGTACCAGGTGGAGAGGTCGTCCACGAACGATCGGATCGCCTGAGCGGCCGGCCGGGGGTCGAACGACTCCAGCGCATCGGTCGAGATCTTCCGGGTCGCTTCGAGGCGGGAGAGCAGCCACCGATCGAGAGGGTTCTGGGGCCGGGGTCGTTCCCGGACGGTGGGGAGGTGGTCGGCCTCGGAGTTCTGCCGGTAGAACGCCACGACGTTGGTCAGCGTCCCGAGGGTTCGGGCCCCGGTCTGCCGGATCCCATCCTCGGTGATCCGCATCCCTTCGGTGAAATCGGCGGCGAGGACCGACCAGCGGAGCATGTCGCCGCCGAACCGGCCGAGGAGCGCCACCGGCTCCAGCACGTTCCCCTTCGATTTGGACATCTTCTTGCCGGCCACGTCGAGGCCGTGGCCCGTCACGAGGGCGACGCGGTACGCCGGGCGGTCGAACAGCGCGACCGAGAGCACGAGGAGCGTGTAGAACCAGCCGCGGGTCTGATCGATCGCCTCCGAGATGTAGTCGAGAGGGGCGGCGGGCTCGAACGGACCCGGCGCGAACGGGTAGTGGTACTGCGCGAACGGAGCGGAGCCGCTGTCGTACCAGACGTCGATCGTGTACGGCTCGCGCACGCTCTTCGCGCCGCAGGTGGGGCAGGCGAAGGAGATCCGATCGACCGTGACCCGGTGGGGATCGAACCCGGGCGGGATCGACGTCCCCGAACGCTCGGCGAGCTCGGCGAAGCTACCGATGCAGGTGGGGTGGCCCTGGGAGCACACCCAGATCGGCAGGGGAGTCCCCCAGTATCGGCTGCGGGAGAGGGCCCAATCCTTGGCCTCCGTCAGGAAGTTGCCGAAACGTCCCTCCCGTAGGTGCGCGGGGATCCACTGCACGGTCGAGTTGTGACGCACGAGGGCTTCGGAGAATCGCGACGTTCGGACGAACCAGGAGTCGATCGCGCGGTAGAGCAGCGGGGTCTCGCACCGCCAGCAGAACGGGTAAGTGTGGCGCACCGTCTCGCTCCGTTCGAGCAGACCGCGCTCGGCGAGATCCTTCGTCAGGATCGGATCGGCCGTCTTGAACCACTTCCCTTCCACGAGCGGTACGAGGGAGGTGAAGACTCCGCGGCCGTCGAGGGGGTCGAACCCCCCGACGCCCTCCCGGGCCCCGATGCGCTGGTCCTCGGGGCCGAAGTTCGGCGAGCAGTGGACCAACCCCGTCCCATCGTCGGTGGCGACCATGTCGTCCAGGACGACGCGGAAGCGGCCCGGTGCGACCGGTACGAACGGGAACGGGGGTCGGTATTCGCGGTTCGCAAGGTCGCGTCCCGTCATCCGGGCCACGATAGGCGTCCCCGGCGGGAAGTAGCGCGGGAGGGCCGTTTCGGCCAGGATCCCCTCGGTGCCGTCCGCGAGGCGGACGACCACGTACGCGAGGTCCCCTCGGGCCGTGACGAGGAGGTTGGAGACGAGGGTCCATGGGGTCGTCGTCCAGACGAGGAGCGAGCGCTCCGGTCCCACCTCTCCGACCAGCGGGAACCGCACCGTGACCGACGGATCGGTCGCCTCCTTGTATCCTTGCGCGACCTCGTGCGAAGAGAGGGTCGTCTCGCATCGAGGGCAGTACGGCAGCACGTAGTGGCCCTTCTCGAGCAGACCTCGATCGAACAGCACCTTCAGCGACCACCAGACGCTCTCGATGTACGTCGGGTCCATCGTGGTGTAGGCGTGGCGGTAGTCGAGCCAGTACCCGAGCCGCTCGCTCATCTCCTCCCAGATCGCCGCGACCGAGAGCGTGGTCGTACGACATTCCTCACAGAACCGGTCCACGCCGAACGATTCGATCTCCTTCCGGGACTTCAGGCCGTGGCGTTTCTCGACCTCGATCTCGACCGGGAGGCCGTGGCAGTCCCAACCGGCCATCGGACGGACGATCCGATATCCGCGCATCCGCCGATACCGGAGCTGGAGGTCCTTCGTCGTCCGCGGCAGGATGTGTCCGATGTGAGGGCGCCCGTTCGCCGAGGGGGGGCCCTCCGTGAAGCGGAACGTCGGGGCCCCCGGGCGGTCGGCGAGGGCCTGTTCGATGACCCCCGCCCGTCGCCAGTACTCCGCGACCCGGTCCTGGATCGCCGTGGGGGAGGGGCTCCCGCTCCCTCCTTCGTCCTCCGCGGGCATGCCTCGCGCGACGGGACAGGGAGAGATAAAAAGGGGCCGGCTCGCGCGTCAGCGCGACATGCCCGGCGGTGGCGGGGAGCGCGATTCCGGTCCGAGGTGGCTCGAGGGGTGGCAGGAGACGACCGTCCCGTCGTAGCGGACGACGTGGCACTGGCGCCCGACCACGATCCGATCCGCGCGGACGTATTGGACCGTGACCCCCTCGATCACCACCGATTTCGCCTCGATGCGGTCGATGTCCAGCGAGGCGCTCCCCCCGATCGAGCGCAGGATCGGGGGTCGGGCCGGTAGCTTCAACCGAACCTCGTCCGCCCGGATCGTGCCGACGCGGCTCGTTCCCCGCAGCGTCGCGTCGACGCGAGGCGCATCGATGTCTCCGGAGACCTCGAACCGCCCGTCCGACTGGAAGAGCCCCGCCCGGATCGAGGCGTCGACCTCCAACTGCCCATGAGACTGGAGGAGCCGATCGACCCGCAGATCACCTCCGACGTGGACGATCCCATCGAAGCCCGCGTCGCGCGCGCTCACGTCGGCGAAGGT
>JBEKEW010000124.1:0-8633 GCA_050013635.1 Thermoplasmata archaeon
TCACGAACTCGGTGCCGATCATGAAGCCCAGACCTCGCACGTCGCCGATCGCCGGATGGAGGGCCGCGATGCTCCGGAACCGTTCCAGCACTCGGGCTCCCCGGGTGCGGGTCCGGTCGATGACGTCCGTCCCGGAGAGGATCCGCAGGACCTCGGTCCCGACCGCGAGCGCCAGAGGGTTGCCCCGGAAGGTCCCGAGATGGAACCCTGTGGGGAGCTCGGGAACAAGGTCGGCCCGATACGCGACCATCGAGAGAGGCAGACCACCCCCGATCGTCTTCGCGATGCAGAGGATGTCGGGCGTGACGCCGGAGTGATCCACGGCCCAGAAGCGTCCGGTCCGGCCGAGCCCGGTCTGCACCTCGTCGGCGATGAGCAGGATGCCGTGCCGATCACAGAACTCCCGGAGCGAGGGAAGGAAATCGGCGGGCGGAACGACGTAGCCGCCCTCGCCGAGCACGGGCTCGACGAGCACCGAAGAGATCTGGTCGACCCCGGAGTGCGGGTCCGCGACCAGGTGCTCGAGGTAGCGGATGGTGCCGGCCGCGCCCTCGTCGGCGCCGAGCACGGGATGGTACGGGTCGGGGTACGGCACCCGGATGATCGTGCCTCCCCGGAAGGAGGAGGTCTGGTGGTAGCGCCGGCCGCTCGTCAGATTGACCGCACCTCCGTGGACCCCGTGGTACGCCCCGGAGAACGCGACCGTCCCCGTCCGGCCGTGGGCGTAGTCGGCCAGGCTGACCGCGGTCTCGACCGCGTCGCCGCCCGTGACCGTGAACAAGATCCGTGCGCGGCCCTTCAGCGTGCCGGGCAGGCGTGCCTGAATCTCGCGCAGGAACTCCATCCGCGCCTCGGTCGGCAACTCGAGCGCATGCCAGATCCGCCCCTCCTGGGCACGCAGGGCGGCCTCGAGGCGGGGGTGGCGATGCCCGAGGTTCAGGACCGAGATCCCCGCGACCCAGTCGATGAACCGATTCCCATCGACATCCTCGATCGTCGATCCCTGGGCCGAGGCGATCGCGATCGGGAAGCTCCGGGGGTACGAGACCGCATCGGTCTCGAGGCGACCCTGCTCGGCGAGCAGTTCACGAGATCTCGGGCCGGGGGGCGGATGGAGGATCCGGGGCGCGTCCCGATAGCTCAACCACTCCGCATCGCGGGTCATCGATGCCCCCCCTGCGGACTCGCGGCGCGCATATCAACCCCCGGAGGCCCCGCCCGCTGACGGAGCTTTATTAGGGATAGCTCGCTCGCCGAGGCGAGTTCCATGGATCCCGAGAAGGAGCGACAGATCGTCCGCGAGACGAACTACGTCACCTGGCGGCGCCAAGGGGGCTGGGACCCGGTGGTCGTGGTCCGCGCGCACGGATCGAAGTTCTGGGACCGGAGCGGAAAGGAGTACCTCGATCTCTCGGCCCAGTTGATCGCCACGAACCTCGGCCACGGCAACGAACGGGTCGCCGAGGCGATCGCCCACCAGGCGCGCACGCTTCCGTTCGTGGCTCCCGGGATGTCGACCGAGGTTCGCGCAGAGGTCAGCGCGCGCCTGCTCGAGGTGCTGCCGCCTCCCCTCTCCCGGTTCTTCTACAGCACCTCCGGGACCGAGGCGAACGAGGCGGCTCTGAAGATCGCGCGCGCCGTGACCGGTCGGTCCAAGGTGATCTCTCGTTATCGCTCCTACCACGGCGCCACCGCCGCCTCGATCTCCGTCACCGGCGAGCTCCGCCGCCGGGTCATCGAACGACACCAGAAGGTTCCGGGAACCGTCTTCGCGCCCGACTGCTACTGCTACCGCTGCCCGTTCGGACTCACGTATCCTAGTTGCAACGTGGCGTGCGCGGAGTACGTCGATCAGCAGATCACCCGCGAGGGCGACGTCGCCGCGATGATCCTGGAACCCGTGGTCGGGACGAACGGTGTCATCGTCCCGGTGCCGGAGTACCTTCCGCGCATCCGCGCGATCACGCGAAAGCACGACGTCCTCCTCATCGCGGACGAGGTGATGAGCGCCTGGGGCCGCGTCGGCGAGTGGTTCGCGGTCAACCACTGGAACGTCGTTCCGGACATCCTGACGACGGCGAAGGGGATCACCGGGGCGTACGCGCCGCTCGGGCTGACCGCGACAACCCCCGCGATCCACGACGTCTTCAAGGACCGGTACTTCCCGCACGGGCATACCTACGAGGCGCACCCGCTGACCCTCGCGCCGGCGGTCGCGGCGATCGAGGAGTACCGTCGGCTCGACCTCATCGAGAAGTCCCGACGCGATGGGGAGTACCTCCTGACCCGCCTCCGCGAGATCCAGCAGCGGCACCCCTCGGTCGGGGAGGTTCGAGGTCTCGGGCTCTTCGCGGCGGTCGAACTGGTCAAGAACCGGACGACCCGCGCACCGTTCAATACCGAGGACGACAAGATCGCCGGGAAGGCGCTCGTGGCGGACGCCGTCAGCCAGGCGATGATGAAGGAGGGGGTCTACTGCATCAGTTGGGTCTCCCACCTCGTCATCGGCCCCCCGCTCATCATCACCCGCGAGGAGCTCGACCACGGGCTCGAGGTGCTCGACCGCGCCCTCGCGGTCGCCGACGCGAAGGTGGAGCCGTCCGCGGCATAAGCGCTCAAGAACCGCTACGTCGTTCGGTGGCGTACGACGCGCTGGCTCGTCCGGTTCGGATACGACGGAACCGCGTTCGATGGCTGGGCCCGCCAGCCGGGCCGCCGCACCGTGGAAGGGACCCTCCGCTCCGCGGTCGTCCGCCTCGGGATCGCTCGCTCGGCCGAGGACGCCCGGATCGAGGTCGCGAGCCGTACCGACGCCGGGGTCAGTGCGCGCGGCAATCTCCTCACCCTCGCGAGCGACCTCGCCGGCCCGGCTCTCTTGCGGGCGCTCAACGGCACCGCGGCGGACGTCTTCTTCAACGCAGCGCGGGAGGTCGATGAGGGATTCCGGGTTCGGAGCGCGACCTACCGCGTCTATCGGTACTACCTACCCGGCCCCGAGGACCGCGCCCGTCGTCTCGAGGAGGGGGCGCGGCTGCTCGGATCGAGCGTCGATGCGCGAACGTTCGGTCGCGGGGTTCCGTTGGATCGTGCGAGCCTCCGTCCGATCGAGTCGATCCACGTCGAGGCGGGCGTCCGGGGGATCTGGGTGGAGGTGCGGGCTCCCTCGTTCGTGTGGGGGATGGTGCGAAAGATCGTCGGCGCGCTCCTCGCGTGGGAAAGTGGCCGACTTTCCTCCGAGGAGATTCGGGCGGCTGCGAAGGGCGAGCATCGGCTGAGCCTTCCGCTCGCGCCGCCGGACGCGCTCATCCTGTGGGAGGTCGGGCACCCGGGAACGTGGGAGTTCCGGTTCGAACGAGCGCGGCGCCATCAGAGCCGGCATCTGACGGAAGCGATGCGCCGGGCGGAGGCCCGGATCCACGTCCTCGGCGCCCTGACCGGCGCGGGGGCCGCCGGGGACCCGATCGAGCGAACGGTCGTGCCCGAAGGGGATGGCGGTCCCACGAAGTCCCTCGTGCGCACGTCGAAGTGAATGCGGGAGGGGCCGGTGCCGTCCCCGGAGCCCGCGCGAGGCGTCGAACCGCGGACCCCGGCACCGTGCGGCATCGTTGGGTGAAGAGTGCTCCCGGCGGGATTCGAACCCGCGTTACGTGGTCGAAGGCCACGAATCCTTGACCGGACTAGACTACGGGAGCGCCTCCGGGGGCTGCGTTCGCGAGCGCCGACCCGTCCTATTGAGCTTTCGCGTGCGCGGGCCGCCTCGTTCCGCCCCACGGCGTTCAGCCGACCCGCTCCCAGCGCTCGAGCTTCTGGACCTTCGACAGCGTCGATCCCCGTCGGATCTCCTCCCGCACGCGGTTCTCGTGCTCGAGGACGTCGAGCGAGCGGTTCGCGACCTCTTGGGCCCGCTCGCGTGGAACGACCACGACGCCGCTCAGGTCCCCGATGATCCAGTCACCGGGGCGCACGCGCTGGCCGCCGACCACGACCTCGATACCGATCTCCCCGTGCCCTTTCGGTTCCCCCGCGTTCGGGCTCGTGTTCCGGCTGAAGACCGGCAGGCCGAGGTTGAGGATCGCATCGAGGTCACGGGCCGCTCCATCGATGACGACGCCGGCGACCCGGCGACCGTGGGCGCTCCAGCTCGCGAGCTCCCCCCACACGGCCGTCATGCCTCCACCCGCGTCGACCACGATCACGTCGCCGGCACCGGCCCGGTCGATCGCTTCGACCGGTTTGGCCCAGTCCCCGTCCCGCGTCACGACCGTGATCGCGGGGCCGACCATGCGCGCGCCGGGGTCCTTGAGGTGGGGGTGGATCCCGTGCATCGCCCCCTGGCGCTGCATCGGGTGTCGATCGCGCGGCGGATGTCGCGCGTCGCCTCGACGATCTTCGGGCTCTTCGTGATGGCGCCACCGACGATGAGGATCTGGGCGCCGGCGCGGGTCGCGCGGGCGACGCTCTCGCTGTTGAGACCGCCCGCGACCGCGACCGGGATCGACGAGCTCTTCGCCAGCTCCTCGAGCATCGCGAACGGGGTCTTCCCCTGCATCTGCATGTCGATGCCGACGTGCCAGCAGATCGCCGCGGCGCCGAGCTCGGCGGCCCGGCGCGCGCGCGCGACGGGATCGGCGACGTTCAACAGATCGACCACGACCTCGACGCCGTAGAGCTCGCCGCCGCGGACCGCGTCGGCGATCGTGTCATCGTCCGCGGTGCCGAGGACGGTGACGAGGTCGGCACCGGCCTTGGCGGCGATCTCGACCTCGAAGGCGCCGGTGTCCATGATCTTCATGTCGGCGACGACGCGATGGCTCGGGAATGCCTTCTTCAGTTCCCGGACCGCGTCGAGACCCTCGCTCTTGATCAACGGAGTGCCGGCCTCGACCCAGTCGGCCCCCCCTTCGACCGCTTCGCGCGCGGCGAGCAGCGCGCGGGAAAGGTTCTCGAAGTCCAGCGCGACCTGCAGAACGGGCCGGTCGAGCCGCATCGATCGATGGAGGCCCGTGGCGGTATTAACCATCGCTCCGCTCGCTGCGGGCGGTGCCCGCGGAACGTTCGGGACAGGTGATCCTCGTCCACGGCGACGCGCGCACGCTCCCCACGATCTCCGAACGTTCCGTCGACCTCGTCGTCACCTCCCCGCCGTATCCGATGATCCCTCAATGGGACGAGATGTTCCGACGGCTCGGAGCGACGGAGTACGACGGCATGCACGCCGTCCTCGCCGACGCGTGGCGGGCATGCCACCGGGTGCTGGTGCCGGGCGGGATCCTCGCCGTCAACATCGGGGACGCTCTCCGCACGACCGACGGGGAGTTCCGGCTCTGGCCGAACCACGCCACGGTGCTGGCCCACGCGAGCGCGATCGGGTTCCGGCCGCTCCCGTACATCCTCTGGAAGAAGCCGACGAACAAGCCGAACGCCTTCCTCGGATCCGGGTTCCTGCCTCCGAACGCCTACGTCACGCTCGACTGCGAGTACATCCTACTGTTCCGCAAGGGAGCGTTGCGGCGCTTTCCCCCCGGGGATCCGGGTCGGAAGGCGAGCCGATACTCTCGGAGCGAGCGGGATCGATGGTTCTCCCAGATATGGGCCGACATCCGGGGCGCGCGCCAGCAGGCGGGGACGCATCGGAGCGGGGCGTTCCCACCCGAGATACCTCGTCGCCTCGTCCGCATGTTCAGCGTGGCGGGCGACACGGTCCTGGACCCGTTCGCGGGGACCGGCACGGCCGTGTGGGAAGCGGCGGAGCTCGGACGGAAGGCGATCGGGGTCGAGATCGATCCCGACATCCACGCGCGTTCGATCGACCTCGCCCACCGGCGCGGGCTCGTGCCGCTCGTCCGAGGGACCGACTAAGGATCGGCGACGACGCCGCCGTACGGCGGAGGTTGGGGTCGCGGGGCGCTCGTCCGGTGGACCCGCTCCTCCTCGACCGCGTGGCCGAGGTAGCTGAGCGCGGTGTCGCTGAGGCGGTCCATGTGCAGCAAGAGGTAGTGGAGGTAGATCCGTTCCGGGCGAGCGAGGGGTCCGGGAGCGCGCATCGAACGCGCGTCGGATCCCGGTTCGGCGTGGTGCCGCGCCAGCGTCTCGGCGTGATGCTGGCGATCCGCGCCGTGGTACTCCCGTCCGATGGGTCCGATGAGCGGAGGGTAGACCGCATCGACCGGATCGAGGACCGCGCCCTCGAGGGACGCTCCGGACAACGCCCCCTGCGCCCCCGAAGTGGGCGCAGCGACGCCGAGGATCGTTCGAGGTAGCGCGCGGGCCGGCAGGGACGCAGGGGGGTCCTGAAAGTGCGCGATCGGATGGCCCGAAACGTTCTCGACGATCGTCCGGAGGCTCCAGTTCGGACGTCGTCGAGCCGGTGCTTCGGCGGTGGCCCGATCCTGCGTCGCCACGACCAGCGGTTTCCGTCCATTCCCTCATAAGCGTGGTGTTGGACGGGTACCACCGGACCCGTCCGAGGGAGAGCTCGACGCGAGGACCCGGACGAGAAATTCAAACTCGGGCGTGGCCGCGATGAGGGCGATGGGGAGATGCAGGTCTCCCAGCCGCAGGAGCCCCTCGGAGTACCCGGCCTCGCGGGGTAGCCGCGCGCGAGGGATCCACTCCGCTTCCGCATCGGTCAATCCGAAGAACGCGCGCACCTCCGGGGCGACGTGGGTGAGCCGCAGCAGGAACGTCGCGCGCAGGTTCCCGAGCAGGGAGCGACCGCTCGGGTGCAGGAGGAAATCGTCCGGATGCTGGCTGAGGACCACCACGCCTCCCTGGAAATGGCGCACGTGGCGGACGATCCGGTCGAGGAACTCGGCGGTCGTCCCATGCCGCACGAGCAGGTGGGCCTCGTCGATCACCAGGAGCTTCGGGCCGGGTCGATCGCGGAGGCGGCCGTAGGCCCAGTCCAGGACGTACGCGAGATGGAACGGCAGATGGTCCTCGGGGATCCCCCGGAAGTCGACGGAGACGACGTTCGTCGCCACGTTCACGGACGTCGGTCCGTTGACCGAGCGGAGCGATCCCGAGCGGAACGGCTCGAGCAGGGCGAGCAGTCGTTCGGTCGCGGGTCCCCGCCCCACCTCGGCGAGCAGGTCGGTGAACACGGGGACCTCCGGGCCCCGATCGTACAGTCGGCTTACGGCCGCATCCAGGGCCGCCGCCTCCTCATCTCGAAGGCTCGGAAAGAGCGCGCGGAGGATGGCAGCGACCCGCCCCGACTTCTCGTTTCGGTCGCCGCCGGTGGAGATCGGGTCGAGGGGGTTCAAGCGAACCGTGCTCTCCGCTCCGAAGGAGAGGACGGTCCCTCCCAATGCCCGTACGAATCCTCCGAACTCCCCCAGCGGATCGAGGAGGACGACTTCGACCTCGGGGCGCATCCAGAGCGTGCGCAGGATCGTGAGCGCCGTCGCGAACGTCTTGCCCGAACCCGTGGCCCCGAAGATCCCCCAGGAATGGCTCGCATGCGACCATCGGTCGAGGAAGACCGGCGCGGCATCCTGCAAGAGGAGGCCGACCATGACGCCGCCCGGTTCGAGGACCGTCTCGTCGATGAACGGGTAGAACGCGGCGAGCCCATCGGTCTGGAGCGTCTGCCAGTACCCGGACGGCCGGGTCTCGGACCCCGTCAGATCCGGCGGTGCGAGCGCCTCGCGGGTGGCGTATCTCGGTACCCGAGTGCGGAACCCGAGCGCCGCGAGCCGCCGCTCGAGCCCGCCGCGCAGCCGCTCCGCCTGGCCCGCCGAACCTCCCACGGCGGTGAACCGGATCCCGACCCTCCAGAGCTCCTGCTCCCGCCGTGCTACCTGATGTCCGAGCTCCTGAGCGCTCTCCCGCTCCGCGTGGAGCTGAGCGGAGCGCCCGTCCCCGTCGCCTCCGTGGGCCAGTTCCGCTTCGGCGATCGCCCGCGCTCCGTGCAGGAGCTCGAGCGCCCGCCCGGAACCGATCGGGTGCGCCTCGAGCAGGACCTCGACCGACTCCGAGGTCGGACAGAGGCCCCCGAGGAAACCGAAGGGGACCTCGCTCGGCAACTCTCGGACGAGCAGCGGTGCGGCGTACCGTCCGCGGTCGCGCAGCCACCCGGGACCCTCGACCGGCTCCCGTCGGGTCATGCGGGAGCCCCCCGCCCGCGTGCGCGATGGCGCGCGGCCCACCACAACGGAAACAGGCTCCCGGCGAGGAGCGGCCCCCGGACCGAATCGGCCGGGACGGGGACGATCACGTAAAGGAGGGCGGCCAGCATCACGATCGAGATCCCCGCGAGCTCCTCGCGCGCCACGCCCCCTCCGCGCGCGGGGGAACGTAGATGTACAAGTCGGGTCGCGACCGCGAGAGCGACGAGGGTGAGCGTGAGCGAACCGAGCTGCGGATCCTCCATCGTCAGCAGACCGCTCGCGATCGCCAGGAGGAACGCCATACCGAACGGATCGTGCTCGAAGGGGCCGTGCGCGGTCACGCTCCCCCCCTTCCTCGCCCGGGGTCGCCCCATCCGAAGTGTCGGAGGGCCGCGGTGAGGGGCCGGTCCCGCAACCGAACCGGGTCCGATCCGAGGCCCGACAGCCGCTGACGGAGGGCGTGGGCCCGGTCGTTGAGGCGAGAGGTTCCGCCCGACCGTACGGCGAGCTCCCAGAGCAGTA
>JBEKEW010000125.1:0-4388 GCA_050013635.1 Thermoplasmata archaeon
CCGTAGCATTTCACGGCCGAGACGCTCTTCCAGGCCGGGTTGACCGGGTAGACGACCCCCTGGTATCCCCCGGCGAGGAGGTTCCGGAACAGGCGCTCCCCGACGGCTCCGGGGCGGTTCGAGGCTCCGATGACCGCGATCGAACTGGGACTGAACAGCTCCTCAAGGGTGGACGACCGACCGACTACCATGGAGATCCCTACCGCGTCTGGCCACGAGGGAGCGTGTAATATAGACATGGCATCGTCCGCCCCACCTCATGGCAGCTACCCCGCCGGTCGAGGGAGCCCACCCTCCGTCGGTTCCACCCCAAGGACCCCCACCCCGCGGGCCCGCCCGAGGCGTGCTCCAGAGGATGGACAAGGGCCCGATCCAGCACGTGGTCGCGATTGGGAGCGGCAAGGGTGGCGTGGGCAAGTCCTCCGCGGCCGCGCTCCTCGCGGCGGAGCTGCGCCGCCGGGGCCTACGTGTCGGCGTCCTGGACGCCGACGTCACCGGTCCATCGATCCCCAAACTGTTCGGGCTCACCGGCCCGCTGGTCGACCGAGGAGAGGGCATCGAGCCCGCCGCGTCGACCAGCGGGGTCGTGGTCATCTCCTCCCAGTTCCTCGTCGAGGACGAACAGACCCCTGTGATCTGGCGCGGGCCCCTCGTCACCCGGCTCATCACGCAGTTCTTCGGAGGCGTCAACTGGGGAGCGCTCGACTACCTCCTCATCGACATGCCGCCGGGAACCAGCGATGTCCCGCTGACGGTGTTCCAGACGATCCCGATCGACGGGATGATCTTCGTCTTCACGCCGCAGGATCTCGCGGCGCTGATCGTCAAGAAGGCGATGAACATGGCGCGCGAGCTGCACGTCCCTCTCATCGGTGTGGTGGAGAACATGGCCGAGATCACGTGCCCGCAGTGCGGGCACCACATCGCCCCCTTTGGACCGAGCCACGTCGACGCCGTGGCGCGCGAGTACGGGGTCCCGGTGATCGCCCACATCCCTCTCGATCCGAAGCTCTCGGTGCTGTGCGATGCCGGAAAGGTCGAGGGGTACGTCGTACCTTCGGTGGGTGCCTACGCCGACGCTTTCCTCGCGGCGATCGCTCGGGCCGATGCGTCGAAGCTGACGACCCTCTAAGCGAGGCCGCACGATGCGAGGCGCCCGCGCGGGCCCCCCGCTCTCGGGGTTCGGTCGCCGTGGTGGGCGGGACCGGCCCGCATCAACCCCAAATACGCGGTCGGGGTCCGCGCCTCGATGGCCTCGACGTTGTTCGTCGTACCCGGGACCAAGCGGACCGAGCTCGACACGATCCTGAAGGAGGATCGGATCGCCCGGCAGAGCCAGAAGATCCGCGACGCTCCCACCCTCGGGGGAAAGGCCGGGGACCTCTACGTGCTCGTCGAAGGCTCCGAGGACGCGGTCCGGACCGCCGACGAGATGCTCACGAAGATCGGTACGAGACCGTCGGCGGCCGAGCGGGAGGAGATCCTCCGCCGCCTGAAGGAAGAAGACGAGGCGGCCTCCGCTGGGATGGGCCTGTTCTTCACGGAATAGGGCGGCGCCCTACTCCTCGGTCGGCGCGTGGGACGGTTCGAGGTCCTCGCCTCCGGCGAACACCGTTTGGCAGGCTCGGTACAGGAGCTCGAGGCCGGTCCCCTCCTTCGCCGAGATCGGCATCGCCCCCGCGAGGGCTCCCATCGACTCCAGCGCGCGGAACACCTCGGTGGACATCTGCAGGTCGGGCGTGGGGATCTCGGCGGTGATCGCCTCGTACAGTCCCGAGGAATCGTCGGCCCATGTCGCGATCTGGGCGAGCCGGTCCGGCGGCAGGAGGTCCGCCTTCGACAGCACATGGAGCATGGGGAGTCGGAACCGGAACTCGACCGTCGCCGCGAGCATCAGCAGCGAGACGTACCCCGTCGGTCGGTGCGCGAGCGCCGGGTCGAACAGGAACACGATCGCGGAACGGTCCCCGCTGAGCGCTTCGACCAGCGCCTTCGACGACTCGCGGAACGCGAACAGCTCGACCTGACCGGGAGTGTCGATGAGCACGTAGTCGGACTTCAGTTCCTGGATCGCCTGCTTGATCTCGAAGATCTTGATCGTGATCAGATCCGCCGCCGCCACCTGGGCCCCGTTCGGTCCGAGGCCGTACTCGTCCATGACGTCGCTCAGGCGCACCCACTCGCGTACGTCGACATCCGGTTCGAACTCCGTCGACTCGTTCCCCGGATCGAGATTGACGATCGTGGCATCGTAGCCGGCACTCTTGAACCACCGCCCGTACGCCTGCACGAGCGTCGTCTTCCCGGCCCCGGCGGTGCCGGTGAAGTAGAGGGTCGCCGGCTCCTCCATCTACGGGTGCGCTCCGGGGGGCGGTCGAGATCGGCGGATCTCCGTCGCCACGGCCGTCAGGAATCCGGCCTTCGTCGTTTCTGCGGCCTTGGCGACCTTGACGCGCCCCGCGTAGGTGAAGAACTGGCGGGGGTACTGCTTGTTGGGTTCCACCTCGGCCGTGAACCCCAACCGCTGGGCGGCCGCGACGATCTCCGTACTGGTAACTTCCGGGAGCGCCGCCGGCGCCGGGACGCGGCGGCCCGCTCGACGCGACAGATCGGCGGACAGGTAGGCGGGGTAGACGTAGAAGTGGTCGGGCACACCGATCGCCGCCCGTGGCCTATGCGGCCGCCACGCCGGTATCGACGCGGACGCCGTTGAGCACGCCGTCCTGACCGGGGCGACTGCGCACTCGGACGCGGCCGAGTTCGGTCTCGAGGATCGCACCCTTCGTGATCACGTTCCGCTGGACGTAGTTGGGGTTCGCAGGGTTCTCGCGGACCGTCACGACCTTGACGTTGCGGGTCAGCTTCGTCGACGGATCGTAGACGTTGATCGTGGTCGCCGTGAGGATCCGCATCTTCCGGTTCCCGCCCCGGACCCGATACTTCTTGACCGTACCGGTACCGACGGTGGCGAGCTGAAGCTCGCGCCCGATCTCGTGGCGGCGCTTCTTGCGGATGGGGCGCAACCGGCCGCCGGTGCGCTTGCGTCGGGATCGCCCTTGCCAGATTCCCATGGTGCGGGCCGCGGGGACGCGGGAGTCCGTATATGACGTTTGTCGAGGAAGCGGCTTTGTTAAAGTAGTCCCCGACCCGCCTCCTCGGGAGCGATTACTTTAACGCCATTTCCCGAGACGAACCCGGGCACGACCCCATGCTCGTACATCTCGTGAATCAGGACGGTCAGGTTGTAGGCCAAAATCTTCGCTAGTAGCTCGTTCGTCTGAGCCACCGGATTCCGGCTCTTCAACGTCTCACCGAGCTTTTTCTTGATGGCGGCGAACCCCGCCTCCACGTTTGAGCGCAGGTGGTAGTGGCTCTCCCACTCCTCACGGTTCGCTTGAAACAGGTGGTACATCCTCCTCCACCAAGGCGAGGGCGGCCCCCGATTCCCACCGGCCTTGTAGGACCGAGAGTTGGACTTGAAGGCGATGTACGGCGTTGCGCCCGCGATTCCAGCCGCGTTGAAATTCTCCCTGGAGAGGTAGCCCTTGTCGGCGTAGATTTCATTCATCACGAACCCGGCCTCGACCGCCCCGTTCACCAAGGCCGGGAACTGAGGGGCGTCATTCCCGTTCGATGCCGTGACGATCACCTTGGGGATAATGTGGGTGCGAACTCCGATGATAATGTGGGCCTTGAGCCACGTATTCTCGTTGCTCTTGCCGTGCGTCTCTTGGCAGTACCCTCCGTAACAGGTCGTTCGGAAGCCCGAGGAGTCCACCGCGAACCCTTCCTCCAAAGCCGCGAGAGGTAGGGCGCTCTTGGCGATCAGGTCGTGGAGGATGGGGGTAACGTCCTCCCGGTTGAGGATGATAGAGGACATGGGGTAGGAGGGAGCCCGCTCGATATGCCCCCGCTCGGCCGCGAACCCGAAGAGGGAGTACGACCGCCGGCATGAGAGTTGGGAGTACACCTTTTGGACCGAGGCGAAGAGGAGGTCCGAGAGGGGGAGCCGGGGTTGCCCCCGAACCTGAACCGGGCGCGGGTCCACAACCCCGGCCATCAGTTCAGATAGGAGTTTGTCGAAGAGCTTGACCTCGGCCTTTTGCGCCCCGTCGTACGCAGCCCACGCCTGAGTGTAGGTGATCGGAACGCGCTCGCTGACTACCTCGCCTGACGGCCCTACCGTCTGCCGCTCAAGGTAGAACCGGACGGCGGCGATGTGCTTGCATCCGGTCCGTTCGTGCTTGATAGCGTCCGGGCATGTACACGTTGCGGCCTCACCGTTCGTCTCCACGCGGTACACGCCTATTCCGGATTGAGACTTGACGGCGAATGTGATCGGGTTCACCTGAGCGACCGCTCCCGGGGTTACCGCAATCACCCGGCCC